>DATMCA010000290.1:0-5799 GCA_035559015.1 Umezawaea sp.
CTCCTCGGACTTCGACTTCGGCTCGGGCATCGCCAAGCAATACCTGCGGATGGTCTCCGAGGACTACGAGAACACGTGGCGCCGCCGGTTCACCGAACTGGTGACCGCGCGCAAGCTGAGCAGCCGGTACGGCAAGGACCTGGTGCTCAGGGGCTACCTCGACACCGTCTACCTGGGTCGGTCCGCGCACGGCTTCGCGGCGGCCGCGCGGATGTACTACGGCAAGGACGTCCACCAGCTGACCGGGACCGAGGCCGCGATGATCGCGGGCCTGATCCGGGAGCCCTCGCGGTCCGAGGACAGGGCGTACGCCACCGCCCGGTGGACCGCCGTCATGGACACCATGGCCGAGCGCGGCTGGATCGACCGCGAGTACCGCGACTCCCAGTCGTTCCCGGCGCCGAGGCCGGTCGAGGAGACCCGGATCGAGGCGCTGGAAGGCCCTCGCGCGCTCATCCAGAAGCAGGTGGTGCGCGAGTTGGAGGAGGTCGGCTTCCCGCTCGACCGCGCGCAGCTGATGGGGGTCACGGTCCGCACCACGATCGACCCCGGCATGCAGCAGGCCGCCGAGGCCGCCGTGGCCGAGGTCCTGGCGGGGCAGCCCGACGCGCTGCGCCCGGCGCTCACCGCCGTCGACCCCACCAAGGGCGCCGTCCGGGCCTACTGGGCGGGCCGCGACGGTGAGGGCACCGACTTCGCGCGCGACACCCTCCAGGAGCCCGGCACCGCCTTCACGCCGTTCGCGCTGACCGCCGCCCTGCAGAAGGGCGTCGGGCTCGACAAGGAGTACGACGGCACCTCGCCGCGCGAGTTCGTGGGGCAGGCCGTGCGCAACCCCGGTGGCACCGGGCTGTGCGGCACGAGGTGCACGCTGGACGCGGCCACGGAGCAGGACCTCTCCACCGTCTTCTACGACCTGGTGCTCACCGAACTCGGCACGCGCCCGGTGGCGACCGCGGCCCGGTCGGCGGGTGTCCCCGCCGCCGTGAAGATCGCGAACGTCCAGCGGGAGCTGCTGGTGGGCGACGACGTCGGCGGCGCTCCGGAGCCCGCCATCTCGATCGGCGCGGGCAAGACGCTGGTCCGCCCGTTCGACCTGGCGGTCGCCTACGGCACGTTCGCCGCCGAGGGCGTCCACCACGAGCCGTACTTCGTGGAGCGGGTCGACGTGCCGGGGGACCAGGTGGTCTACCAGCACGCGGACTCGGCGCGCGTCGCGTTCGACGGCGATCCCGTGAAGAGCAAGGCCGTCGCGGGCAACGTGACCGCCGCGCTCAAGGACGTCCCGGCCGCGTGGAAGGTGCCGTGCGCGGGTCGCGAGTGCGCCGGGAAGCCGGGCATCACCGTGCGACCGGGTGAGGGCGAGGGGCTCGTGAAGGCGTGGATGGTCGGGTACACGCCGTCGCTGTCGGCCGCGGTGTGGCTGGGCTCCGACCCGGCGAGCCCCGGGATCCTCACCAGCGCGGGGCTCGGCCTCGACGGTGCCGGGATGCCGGGTGAGATCTGGCGGCGGTTCATGGACAAGGCGCTGCGGGGAACTCCGGCCGCGAGCTTCCCGGTGGTCGAGCCGATCGGGCAGTAAGGGTCCGCTCCGCGCGCACGGGTCGCCGTCGGACCGTTAGGTTTCGTGCATGAACGAGACCCCCGACATCAAGCCGCGCAGTCGCGACGTCACCGACGGCTTGGAGCGCACCGCCGCGCGCGGGATGCTCCGGGCCGTCGGCATGGGTGACGAGGACTGGGTGAAGCCCCAGATCGGCGTCGCCTCGTCCTGGAACGAGATCACCCCGTGCAACCTGTCGCTCGACCGGCTGGCCAAGGCCAGCAAGGACGGGGTGCACGCGGCGGGCGGGTACCCGCTGGAGTTCGGCACCATCTCGGTGTCCGACGGCATCTCGATGGGCCACGAGGGCATGCACTTCTCGCTCGTCTCGCGCGAGGTGATCGCCGACAGCGTGGAGACGGTGATGCAGGCCGAGCGGCTCGACGGCTCGGTGCTGCTCGCCGGGTGCGACAAGTCGCTGCCCGGGATGCTGATGGCCGCCGCCCGCCTGGACCTGGCCAGCGTGTTCCTCTACGCGGGTTCGATCCTGCCCGGCCGGGTCACGCTGTCGGACGGCGCCGAGCGCGAGGTGACGATCATCGACGCGTTCGAGGCCGTCGGCGCGTGCGCCCGCGGGCTGATGAGCCGCGAGGACGTCGACCTGATCGAACGCGCGATCTGCCCCGGTGAGGGCGCGTGCGGCGGCATGTACACGGCGAACACGATGGCCTCGGCCGCCGAGGCGCTGGGGATGTCGCTGCCCGGCAGCGCCGCGCCGCCCGCCACCGACCGGCGTCGGGACGGGTACGCCCGCCGGTCGGGCCAGGCCGTGGTGGAGATGCTGCGCAAGGGCATCACCGCCCGGCAGATCATGACGCGCGAGGCGTTCGAGAACGCGATCGCGGTCGTCATGGCGTTCGGCGGCTCGACGAACGCCGTGCTGCACCTGCTGGCGATGGCGCGCGAGGCCGAGGTGCCGTTGGAACTGGAGGACTTCCATCGGATCGGGTCCCGGGTGCCGCTACTGGCGGACCTGAAGCCGTTCGGGCGGCACGTGATGACCGACGTCGACCGCATCGGCGGTGTGCCGGTCGTGATGAAGGCGCTGCTGGACGCCGGTCTGCTGCACGGCGACTGCCTCACCGTCACCGGGCTGACCGTGGCGGAGAACCTGGCGTCCATCGCGCCGCCGGACCCGGACGGCACGGTGCTGCGGGCCATGGACAAGCCGATCCACCGGACCGGCGGCATCTCCATCCTGCGCGGCTCGCTCGCGCCGGACGGCGCCGTCGTGAAGTCCGCCGGGTTCGACTCCGACGTGTTCACCGGCACCGCGCGGGTGTTCGACCGCGAGCGCGCCGCGATGGACGCGCTGGAGGACGGCACCATCACCGCGGGCGACGTGGTCGTCATCCGCTACGAGGGGCCGAAGGGCGGGCCGGGGATGCGCGAGATGCTGGCCATCACCGCCGCCATCAAGGGCGCCGGGCTCGGCAAGGACGTGCTGCTGCTGACCGACGGCCGGTTCTCCGGCGGCACGACGGGTCTCTGCGTCGGCCACGTCGCCCCGGAAGCCGTGGACGGCGGTCCCATCGCGTTCGTCCGCGACGGCGATCCCATCCGGCTCGACGTCGGCACGGGCACGCTCGACCTGGAGGTCGACGCGGGCGAGCTGGCGGCACGCCGGGAGGGCTGGGAGCCGCTGCCCGCGCGCTACCAGCGCGGCGTGCTGGCCAAGTACGCGAAGCTCGTGGGCTCTGCCTCCGGCGGAGCCGTCTGCGGCTAGACCAGGCTTGACAACCAGCCTGACAACGCGGAGCAGGGCCCGTGGCACCCGGAAAACGGGCGCGACGGGCCCTGTCTTCGTCGGTGGGAGTGTGTTCGCGCGCTTGTCCGTCTTGACCGATTCCCTACTTCCGGCGGGTATCGCGGAACGAGGAACAATTAAGGCTTCACTTACTCGATCACGTTCACAAGAACGGGGTCACCCGACCGGGCTACGCGTTCGCCGGTCTGTGAACGGTTAAAAAGACTCGACCGAGTCGGGGTTGCCGGAACACCCGGTGGGTAACGCTCGGGTTTCTCCCGAAGGAGCCTTTGGTCACGAACTCGTCCCAATTGGGGGATGAGGCGGCTGCAAGGGCCAGGATAACGGGCAGCGAGTGGGCGGGAACATCGACGATGCGCCATGCTGCTCGCCGTCACAGCCCGGTTCGCACGGCTAACACGCAGGTCAGGCCATGCTGACGGCCTGAGACGTGGGGCGGTCCCATCATCGGAGGTGGGCCTGTTTAATCTCTTCGCGAGAAGCGGGTGCATCGGGTTGGGCTCGCTCCGCACGTCAACGTCGCACTGCACCCGCGGAAGGACTGAGCACAGGTGACCGGATTCCTGTTGCGGCGGTTGGTCAACTACGTAGTGCTGGCGTTCGCCGCGACGTTCCTAGCCTTCAGCCTGGCCTCCATCACATTCGACCCCATTGGCGTGCTCCAGCAGCGCAATCCGCCACCACCCGCCGCCACGATCGAGGCGAAGCGGGTCGAGTTGCACTTCGACCAGCCGATTCCGCAGCGCTTCTTCACCTGGATGGGTGGGGTCGTGCAGGGCGACTTCGGCAACACGATCGCGGGCAAACCGGTGACCGACGAGCTCGGCAGGCGGGTGGGCGTGAGCCTGCGGCTGTTCCTGCTCGGCATCTCCATCGGCATCCTGTTCGGCGTGCTGCTGGGCGTGGTCAGCGCGATCCGCCAGTACAAGTTCAGCGACTACTTCGCGACGCTGTTCTCGTTCGTGGTGCTCTCCATCCCGGTGTTCGTGCTCGGCACGGTGCTCAAGCAGGGCGGGCAGGCGATCAACGACACGATCGGCAGCAACTTCCTGCAGTTCACCGGCGAGTCCACCCCCGGCTTCCAGGGGAGCTGGTTCGCGGCGCTCGGCGACCGCGTCCAGCACCTGATCGTGCCGACCCTGACGATCGCGCTCGGCCAGATCGCCTACTACAGCCGCTACCAGCGCTCGGCGATGCTGGACGTGCTGGGCAGCGACTTCCTGCGCACCGCCCAGGCCAAGGGGCTGACCAGGCGCAGGGCGCTGCTCAAGCACGGCCTGCGCACGGCGCTGATCCCGATGGCCACGCTGTTCGCCTTCGGCTTCGGCCTGCTCGTGGTGGGCGGCACGTTCACCGAGCGGATCTTCAGCTGGTTCGGCATGGGCGACTGGCTGATCACCGGGATCACCACCCAGGACACCAACATCACGGCCACGGTGACGCTGTTCGTCGCGGTCTGCGTGCTCTTCTCCGGATGGCTGGCCGACGTGCTCTACGCGGCTCTCGACCCCCGAATCCGCATCTAGGCAGGGTGACGACGTGACCGTAATCCTCAACGAGGGCGACTCAGCGGGTACCGCGGGCGCCGCCTCGGGCAGCCCCGTCGACGCCGCGCCGGACCCCGGCAAGTCCACGACCAGGGGCAGGCTCGTCCTGACCCGGTTCCTGCGGAACAGGCTGGCGCTGTTCGGGCTGGTCGTGATCCTGGCGATGTACCTGATGGCGTTCGTCGGCCCGCTGCTGTCGAAGTGGAGCTACGACCAGCAGGACTACACCGCGTTCCTCCAGGCCCCGTACCCGGACCACATCTTCGGCACCGACAAGATCGGCACGGACATGTTCGCGCTGACCATGCGCGGGCTGCAGAAGTCGCTGCTGATCGGGCTCCTGGTGGCGGTCATCTCCACCGGGTTCGCGGCGCTGGTCGGCGCGGTCGCGGGCTACTTCCTCGGCTGGGTCGACCGGAGCCTCATGTGGCTGGTCGACCTGCTGCTGGTGCTGCCGTCGTTCCTCATCATCGCGATCCTCAGCCCGGCGTTCCGCGGGAAGTCGTGGCTGCTGTTCGTGGTGCTGCTGGCGGCGTTCCAGTGGATGATCACCGCGCGCATCGTGCGCGGCATGACGCTGACGCTCAAGGAGCGCGAGTTCGTCAAGGCAGCCAAGTACATGGGCCAGTCGCCCGCGCGGATCATCTTCAAGCACATCGTGCCGAACATGGCCTCGCTGCTGATCATCGACGCGACCATCAACGTCGGCTCGGCGGTCCTCGCGGAGACGGGCCTGAGCTACTTCGGCTTCGGCGTGCAGTCACCGGACGTCTCGCTCGGCACGGTCATCGCGACCGGCAGCGACTCGGCCCTCACCTACTCCTGGCTCTTCCTCATCCCGGCCGGGTTCCTGGTGGCGTTCGTCCTCGCGGTGAACTTCG
>DATMCA010000291.1:0-9809 GCA_035559015.1 Umezawaea sp.
CACCCAGCGCCGCGTGGACACCATGCGGGCGGACATGCAGAAGGTCGTCGACGAGCTGATCGACGCCATCGTCGACGGCCCCGACGTCGCGGACCTGGTGCCCGCGCTGGCGTTGCCGGTGCCGACCACGCTGATCTGCGACCTGCTGGGCGTGCCGGACGAGGACCGCGACACCTTCCGCGTCCGCTCGTCCACGATGATCGACCTGTTCACGCCGCCGCAGGAGCGGATGGCCGCGATCGGCGCGCTGCTCGGCTACATCGACCAGCTCGTCACGGCCAAGGAGGAGAACCCCTCCGACGACCTGATCGGCCGCCGCATCCGCAAGGCCCGCGAGGACGGCGACGGCACCGACCACCAGGCCCTGGTGGAACTCGCGCTCACCCTGCTGGTCGCCGGGTTCGAGAGCACCGCCAACCAGATCTCCCTCAGCATCGCCGCGCTGCTCCAGCACCCCGACCAGCTGGCGCTGCTCCAGCGCGAGCCGGAACGCTGGCCCGCCGCCGTGGAGGAGCTGCTGCGCTACTGCAGCATCCTCAACCCCGTCTCCTACCGCGTCGCGACCGACGACATCACGATCGCGGGCGTGACCATCAGCCGGGGTGACGGTGTCGTGGCCCTGGGCCCGTCGGTCAACCGCGACCCGGCGGTGTTCACCGACCCCGACCGGCTCGACGTCGAGCGCACCACGGGCAAGCACCTGGCGTTCGGGTACGGCGCGCACATGTGCATCGGCCAGCACATGGCCAGGGTCGAGCTCCAGATCGTCCTGGAGACCCTCTTCCGCCGCCTGCCGGGGCTGCGCCTCGCGGTGCCCGCCGAGGAGCTGTCCTTCAAGGACGAGGCCGCCGCGTACGGGTTGAACTCGCTGCCCGTCTCCTGGTGACCGCGGCCACCGCGCAGATATCGGGACGCTACGGCGCCCCGTGAGACTCGTGCCCACCAGCGAACCGACAGGGGAAAGCACATGGAATCCACCGGCGGTCCGGCGGCGATCAACGCGTTCATGGACACCGTCAGCCGCTTCAACGGTCCCAGCGAGTCCGCGGAGCTCGACGCCGAGGCCAGTGACGAGTTCAAGGGCCATTCCATCTGGCTCTACAACGTGGCGGCGATGATGGCCGCGCGCGGCGAGATCTGGAACTGGGGGATGGACGACCCGATCCTCGCGAAGGAGATCGACGAGGTCCTCCCCGGCAGCCTGGGCTTCTGCACCGACGGCGTGTCCGAGCAGCTCTACTTCCGCGCGCTGCGGGAGCTGCCGCTCGCGCTGGACGACTACGCGGGCAAGACCGTGCTGGAGATCGGCAGCGGCGCGGGGGAGGGGCTGAACTTCCTGTCCCGCGCCGCACCCGGTGGCCGGTTCCTGGGCGTCGAGCTGTCCCCGATGGCCGTGCGGCGGTCCAACGCCCTGCTGTCCCGCGGCGACCAGCTGCGCTACATCCAGGGCGACGCGGAGGCGCTGCCGCTGGGCGACGCCGAGGTCGACGTCGTGATCAGCGTGGAGAGCTCGCACAACTACCCGCACCCGGAGCGGTTCATCGCCGAGGTGGCCAGGGTTCTCAAGCCCGGTGGCTACTTCTCCTACCTCGACGGCTTCACCGAGCACCGCTACGACGTGACGACCCTGTTGAAGCGGGACGTGCCGGGGTTCGAGTGGCTGTCCGAAGAGGACATCTCCGAGCAGGTCCGGGCGGGCATCCGCAAGCGGATGGCGCCGGGCAGCCACTTCCGGCGCGTCGCCGAGGTGGGCAACACCAGGCTCAGGAGGCACGTCGCCT
The DNA here is from genome assembly GCA_035559015.1 of Umezawaea sp. Classification (GTDB taxonomy): domain Bacteria; phylum Actinomycetota; class Actinomycetes; order Mycobacteriales; family Pseudonocardiaceae; genus Umezawaea. The sequence continues at coordinate 1,782 of DATMCA010000291.1, forward strand.
TCCAGATGCAGGCGACCACGATGGGCAGCCCGTTCATCGGGATGGAGACCAGCCCGGTCGTGCGGGCGATGCAGAAGCTGGGCCGGGTGCCGTCGGCCTGGACGTTGCCGGTGGAGTCCTACGTCCACAGCGTGGCCCGCAGGCGTTCGGAGTAGCCGCGTCCCGACCCCGACCGAGGAGACGAAGAAGACCATGGATGCTCTCGCAGCGGCCGCGGTGCGCGGCGCGGACGCGGATGAACTGCTCGGCCACCCGGTGCCCGAGCGGTACCGCGCCGCGCACACCCGCGCCGAGGACGCCGACATGTTCAAGGGCGTCGAGGACAAGGACGTCCGCAAGTCCATCAGGGTCGGCGACGTGCCGATGCCCGAACTGGCGCCGGACGAGGTGCTGGTCGCGCTGATGGCCAGCTCCATCAACTACAACACCGTCTGGTCGTCCACGTTCGACCCGGTGCCGACCTTCGCGTTCCTCAAGCACTTCGGGCGCGAGGGCGGCTGGGCGACGCGGCACGACCAGCCGTTCCACGTGCTCGGCTCGGACGCGTCCGGCGTCATCGTGCGCACGGGTGTCGGCGTGCGGCGCTGGCAGGTCGGCGACCGCGTGGTCGTCACGCCCGTGCACGTGGACGACCAGGAACCGGCCGTGCAGAACGACGGCATGATCGGCACGTCGCAGCGGGCGTGGGGCTACGAGACCAACTACGGCGGTCTCGCCCACTACGCGGTGGTGCGGGCCAGCCAGCTCGTCCCCAAACCACCGCACCTCACGTGGGAGGAGGCCGCCAGCACCCCGGTGTGCGCGGCCACCGCCTACCGGATGCTGATCAGCGAGCGCGGCGCCCGGATGAAGCTCGGCGACGTCGTTCTCGTCTGGGGCGCGGCCGGCGGGCTCGGCGCGTTCGGCGTGCAGATGGTGAAGCAGGCCGGCGGTGTCGCGGTCGGCGTCGTCGGGTCCGACGAGAAGGCCGACCTGGTGCGCAAGCTGGGCTGCGACGTGGTGATCGACCGCTCGGAGATCGGCATCGGCGACCCCGGCGACCCGAGCGCGGTGCTCAAGGCGGGCAAGCGGATCGGCTCCATCATCCGCAGGGAGACCGGCGACGACCCGCACATCGTGTTCGACCACGTCGGGCGGGCCACGTTCGGCATCTCGATGTTCGTCGCCCGCCGCGGCGGTGCGGTGGTGACCTGCGGGTCCAGCACCGGTTACCAGCACACCTACGACAACCGCTACCTGTGGATGAAGCTCAAGCGGCTGATCGGCAGCCACGGCGCGAACCTCCAGGAGCAGTGGGAGTCCAACCGGCTGTTCGACCTCGGGCTGGTGCTGCCGGTGCTGTCGGAGGTGCACACGCTGGACGGTGTCGGCGAGGCGGCGCGGGTCGTGCAGACCAACAGCCACATGGGCAAGGTCGGCGTGCTGTGCCTGGCGCCCGAGGCCGGTCTCGGCGTGAGCGACCAGGAGAAGCGGGACCGGCTGGCCGTGCTCCGGCCGCCCGTGCTGGAGACCAAGATCCGCACGTGACGTGGTGGGAGCGGCCCCGATCAGGGATCCGGGGCCGCTCCACCACGTGCTCGTCGTGCACCACTGGTTTACTGACGCCGACTCGTGGGACCTCCCGGTCCACGGCGTGATGGGGGGCTCCGATGGGTTCGTTCGACGTGCCGCTGGACGACGAGCGCACGCAGCTCGACGCGTTCGTCGAGGAGTACCGCGGTGCCGTCGAGGCGACGCTCGACTCCCTCACCGAGGAGCAGGCGCGCCGACGGCTCGTCCCGTCGGCGACGACGCTGCTCGGCCTGCTCAAGCACGTCACGTGGATGCAGCGGGTGTGGTTCGAGGAGTGCGTCGGCGGCACACCCCGCCGGGAACTCGGCCTTGTGCAGGGGCCGGACGACTCCTTCCGCCTCTCCGACGACGACACCATCGCGTCGGTCACGGCGGCCCACCGGGAGGCCTGCGCCACGGCCCGGACCGCCGTCGCGGACCTGCCGCTGGACGCCGTCGTGACCGGCCACCGGTCCGGACCCCGCACGCTCCGCTGGGTGTACCTCCAGGTCCTGCGCGAACTGGCCCACCACTGCGGCCACGCCGACGTCCTGCGCGAACAGGTGCTCGCCGGGACCGAGCCTGAGTCGTAGCCCTAGCCCTAGCCCTAGCGCAGCGCCCGCACCGCGTGCTCGGCCACGAGCACCTGGCACATCTCGGTGCTGCCCTCGATGATCTCCATCAGCTTCGCGTCCCGGTAGGCGCGGGCCACCACGTGCCCGTCCCGCGCGCCCGCCGACGCGAGCACCTGCACCGCCGCCGCCGCGCCCTCGGCCGCGCGCTGCGCGCTCTCGTTCTTGGCCAGCAGGGTGGCGATCACCGACTCCGGCGACCCGCTGTCCCAGCACCGGCTCGCGTGCTCGCACAACAGGGTCGCCACGTGCTCGCCGGTGACCAGGTTCGCCAGGTGCCGCGCCACGAGCTGGTGCTCGGCCAACGGCTTGCCGAACTGCTCACGGGTCGCCGCGTGCCGCGCGGCCGCGTCCCGGCAGGCGCGCAGAATGCCGACGCAGCCCCAGGCCACCGACTTGCGGCCGTAGGCCAACGCCGACGCCACCAGCAGCCCCAGCCCGGCACCGGCTCCGAGCACCGCCGAGGACGGCACCCGCACCGAGTCCAGGAACACCGCGGCGTGCCCGGCCGCGCGGCAGCCCAGCGGCTCCGGGACCCGCTCGATCCGGACCCCCGGCGTGTCGACGGGCACCACGACCGCGGCCCCGCCGCCCTCGGAGTACCGGCCGAACACGATGACGAGGTCGGCGTAGGCCGCGGCCGTGACCCAGACCTTGTGGCCGTCGACGACCACCGAGTCGCCGTCCTGGCGGATCGTGGTGGACATCGCGGCCAGGTCGCTCCCGGCGTGCGGCTCGCTGAACCCGACGGCGGCCAGCTCACCACCGGTCAGCCGGCGCAGGTACTCCGCCCGCTGGGCGGGCTCGCCGAGGCGCTGCACGGTCCAGGCCGCCATGCCCTGCGACGTCTGGACGCTGCGCAGCGAACCGCACAGGCTGCCGGTGTGCGCGGTGAACTCGCCGTTCTCCAGGCTGGTCCAGCCGAGCCCGCCGTGCTCGACCGGGACCTCCGCGCACAGCAGGCCGTCCGCCCCCAGCCCGCGCAGCAGGTCCAGCGGCAGCAGGCCGGTCCGGTCCCACTCGCCCGCCTGGTCACCGACCAGGTCTGCCAGTCGTTCGGCGGTTGTCCCCTGCTCGCCGATCGCGGCGGTCACGCTCATACCAGGCCCTCTTCGCGGTCTCGGGAATTCGGTCGGCTCCTCGACGGCGGTGCCGTCAGCCGAAGCTCGGGGAGCCGATCAGCCGCCACCTGTTCTCCAGCTGGTTGGACAGGATGGACGTGCGGCCCGGTGGCGACGTCTGCGGGGGGATCCGTGCGTGGTCGGAACTGTCCGCGGTGCGCAGGATGAGCCGCTGCACGTTGCGCAGTTCCTCGCCCGGCTCGCTGCCGAGCTGGTCGATGAGCATCTTGCGGATGTGCAGGAACGCGGCGAGCGCGTCGGACTGCCTGCCGGCACCGTGCAGGGCGAGCATGAGCTGCGCGGTCAAGGATTCCCGCAGCGGGTGCGCTCGGACCAGGTGGGACAGTTCGGGGACCAGGTGCGCGTGTCTGCCGAGCCGCAGTTCCAGGTCGATCCACCACTCCAGGGTCTGCATCCGCAGTTCCAGCAGCGGTGGGACCTCGATGTCCTGCAACGTCGGGGACGGCACGTCCAGCAGCGGCGCGTCGCGCCACAGGGCCAGGGCCGAGGACAGCGCCGAGGAGGCTTCCGCCAGCCTGCCGTTGGCCGTCAGGTCGGCGGCGCGGCCGTGGAGGTCGAAGAACGTGGCCAGGTCACTCTCGCCCGGACCGACGCTCATCATGTAGCCCGGCGCCTTGGTGGTGATCCGGTCCGCGAGCAGTGGGCCGAGGGTGCGGCGCAGGCGCATGACGTAGGTGCGGATCGTGGGTACGGCGCTGGGCGGGAGGTTCTCACCCCAGAGGAACCAGGCGATCCGGTCGATGGACACGACGCGGTTGTTGTAGAGCAGCAGTCCGGCCAGGATGGTGCGTTGCTGAGCCGCGGGTACCGGTATCTCCACGCCGTCCAGAAAAGCTTCCGTTGGGCCGAATATCCCAAAGCGGATTCGTGTGTCCGGTGAACCTACATCTCGTGCACGCGCCATAGAGTGCCTCTTCCTTGTTGCGACCAGTGCCGACCTGACGAATACGGCCCCATCGTGGTGTGTCCGTGCCGGCCAGTTCAATAGGGCACTGGGGAACCTAGGGGTGTCGGAGGAATATTCACAGTTGCCACTAGTTGTACACCTGTTCAAGTGTCTGTCGGTCCTGATCGGCGGCACAGCATGACAGAGGGTTCCGACCGTTGGTCTATACGAGTAAGGGGTTGGCGTCTGAAGAAGTGAAACTCCCACTCGTCTCATTTCGCTCCGCGACGTTGTCCTAGGTGAACGTGATCAGCGCGCGGGAGGTGCGTGGCCCAGGTCACGGCATGTGATCTCAGTTGGTCGGCCTCGTGATCGGCTGAAGAATGCCCTCTTCGAAAACCGGTCGGTGAATTTGTGGCGAATGCCTTGCGCGATGGCTTCTGAAACGATATAGAAGCTTTGGTCGTTACGGTCGCGCGATGGCGCGTTCCGCGCTTCCGGGAAGATGTCCCGTAGACGTGTCGGTCTGTTCCCGGCCCTTTCTCCGCGTGTCGCGAATCCGCAAGTTCGCGGATTTCGTCGTCCGTCGCGCGAGGTGTGCGCATATCTCCCCGAGGTCCTCGCCCATTCGGGCGAGGGGTCTGCGACGTTGACCGGCACAATGTCCGATCTTGGACAAGCGCCACGGGTCCTGAAAACGGTTGCACCGTGCCCGCATTTATCGGACTCGTCGGGAACGGGGCGTCGCCTCGGCGACTCGGGAGGAATCGGGTGGACGCGCGCCGCGGGTTCCGGTCCGGGCGGGACGGCCCGCCGTTCGGACCTGTTCCGCAGGTGTTCACGACGAACCCCGGTGACCTGGCCGTCACCGGGGTTCGTCGTGCTCGGGTCCGGACCGCTACTGCCGCGTGTCGCAGCCGATGCACCGGTAGCCGTGCCCGACGAGCAGGACGACGCCCGCGAGGACGATCGCGCCGAGCCCCCACTCCGCGTTCCGCAGGACGCTGTCCAGCGCGGGGACCAACCCCTGCGCCACCGCGTCGACGAAACCGCTGCCGAACACCGCCTCGGCGACGCCGCCGATCGCGAGCACGAGAGCGATCACCGAGGGGAGGAAGGTCACCGTGCCGACGAAGTAGCGCCCGCCGCACTTCCGGCAGGGCCGCCGCCTCGACACCGTTGCTTGTGCCATGAGATCTCACCCCTTGCTTCCCGACGTCCGACCAGTCGGTGGACGTCGGGAAGGGAGACGCGCGTCCCGGTGGTTCTGATACACCCGTAGGTCAGGCGAGGCGCGCGGCTCCGGCGGCCACCACGTCGCGGGCGGTGACGCGGCCGGGCGCGATCGCGGCCGCGATGTCCCCGCTGACCACGGCCGTGGCGAACGAGCTGCCGCGCCAGGTCGCGTAGCCCTCGAACTCCTGCACCAGGCCGCCCGCGAGCCGGACCGGGCCGTCGAGGTACGTGCTGGTCACCCCGTCGGCCTTCGCGCTCCTGGTGATCCAGGGCAGGACGGGGCTGTAGGACGCCGGTGAACCGTCGTCCAGGACGGTCGACACGGAGACCACGTCCGGGAGCGCCGCGGGCCACGTGGGGGAGTTGCGGGTGACGCCGTTGACCATGCCGCCGATCTCCCCGTGGTTGCCCGCGGCCGCCACGACCACCATGTGCGGGCTGAGCCGTTCGACGGCGCGGCGCAGGATCGCCGGGGCCCGGCCGTCGGTGGTCCGGCAGCCGAACGACAGGTTCAGCACGTCCACCCGCCGCTCGTCCTCCAGGAACCGCGCGAGCCGCACGACGGTGTCCCAGGTGGACGCCCGGCCGCTGTCGTCCAGGACGTCGCGCACGACGAGGGTGGCGCCGGGGGCGTGGGTCAGGATCAGTCCGGCGACGAAGGAGCAGTGGCCGTTCTCCCACTCCTGCGGCTCCTTGTCGGTCAGGAGGGTCCCGGCGTCGGGGGTCTCGTAGCGGCCCCGGAGGTGCTCGTGGGCGTAGAGCTTCGTGTCGAGCACGCCGACCCGCACGCCAAGCCCGACACCGGACGCCTCCGGCACCGGTTGGGGCTCGACGGCGGGGACCGGGTCGAACGGGGTGGCCATGGACTGGGTCTGCGGGTAGGCGCCGACCTGGTTGACCAGCCTCCTGTTCTTGCCCAGCAGCGGGGTCCACCCGCCGAACCTGGCCGCGAACCTCCAGCGCAGCTCCGCGAGCACCGCGTCGATGTCCACGGCGAAGTCGTTGGGGTAGCCGGTCCCGTAGTGCAGGGTCAGTCGACCCAGGTCGAAGGCGGGCACCTCGTCCTGCTCGACGACCTGTATCCGCAGGTCGTCCAGGCTCTCCTCGACCAAGGTGCGGTAGCGCCGGTCGATGATGAGCTGATCGCGCTCGGCGACCGCGGGAAGTTCCGGGAGGGTGTATTCAGAGGCGGCCATCTCGGTCCTCTCAGATGTGTGCGGGTCTGGATCTGATGTCGTGGAGGCGGTCCGTGATACCCGTGGTTGATCCGGTGGAGCCGTCCGAACGAGCCTGCTCCGCGCTGCGGGACGCGTGGAAGGCGATCCGGCTCGCCGACGTCGACCCCAGCCTGGCGATCCCGGTCGCCGCGAAGGCCGCCCGGTCGGCGACCCGCGCACGGGACGTGGTGGCCTCGGCGGTGGCCGAGCAGGCCTGGGGGCACGCGCTGCTCCAGGTCGGCCAGGTCGACCTGGCGGTGGGGCACCTGCGCCGGTCCATCGGCCAGGGCAGCCGGTCCGGACGGCCGGACCTGGCGGCGGAGAGCCGGATGAAGCTGGCGTTCGCGCTGGTGCAGCGGGGCAGGCCCCGGTCCGCGCTGCGGGAGGTCGACCGCGCGGTCGAGGCGCTGGGCGGTGTGGCCGGGGCGAGGGCACGGGCGCAGCGCGCGGTGATCCTCTACCACGTGGGGCGGCTGGACGAGGCGTTCGTGGACTACCAGGCCGCCGTGCAGGTGCTCCGCCGAGGTGACGACCGGTTGGCGTTGCAGCGGGTCGTCCTCAACCGCGGCGTGCTCCAGGCCGAGCGGTACGAGTTCGACGCCGCGGTGCGGGACCTGACCGAGGCCGAGGCGCTGGCCACGGAACTCGGCCGGGACCTGGCCGTGGGGATCATCGCCGAGAACCTCGGGTTCGTGGCGGGCCAGCGCGGCGACGTGCCCGCCGCGCTGGCGTACCTCGACCGGGCCGAGGAGATCATCGGGCGGCACGGGGGACAGGTGGCGCCGGTGCTCCAGGACCGGGCCGAACTGCTGCTGTCGGTCGGGATGGTGACCGAGGCGAGGGGAGCGGCCGAGCAGGCCGTGGTGGTGTTCTGCCGGGAACGCCGGGGCCTCAAGGTCCCGGAGATGCGGTTGCTGCTGGCCCAGGTCGAACTGCTGGACCGGGACTGGGCCGCCGCCCGTGCCCACGCCCGCGAGGCGCTGCGCGACTTCCGCCGCCAGGACCGCCCGCACTGGGCGGCGCTGGCCCGGCTGGTCGACCTGCGCGCCACCCTCGCCGCCGGGCAGCGCAGCCGGATCAGCACCGGGGTGACGGCGGCGATGGTCAGCGCCCTGGCCGCGAACGGACGCCCGCTGGCCGCGGTGCAGGCCCGGCTCGACGCCGCACGGGTGGCGGCGCAGCGCGGGCAGGCCGACACCGCGCTGGAGCACCTGGTCGTGGCGCAACGGGCCGTGCGGGCCCGAGGTCCGGCCGCGCTCCGCGCCCGCGGCTGGTACGCGACCGCCCTGCTGCGGCAGCACCGCGGCGACCAGCGGGGCGCGGCCCGTGCCGCGCGGAGGGGCCTGCGCATCCTGGACGAGCAC
>DATMCA010000292.1:0-4163 GCA_035559015.1 Umezawaea sp.
GCGTCGCCGGGAAGTCGATGCAAGTCGGTGAGCTGGATGCTCCTCTCACCAGTCCTGCCCGTGACCACCACCGAAGCATCCAGCGCGACCATTGCGACGGCCATGTCCGATGGATGCACGGCTACACAACCCGCTGAACCGCCGAGGATCGCGTGGTAGCGGGTATAGCCGTCGCGCGCCGAGCAGCCGGAGCCGGGATCGCGTTTGTTGCACGGCATGCTGACGTCTTGGAAGTACACACATCGGGTCCGCTGCAGCAGATTCCCGGCCGTAGTCGCCAGGTTGCGCAACTGGCCCGACGCTCCGGCGAGCAATGCTTGGGCCAGGACCGGATATCGCTGGCGGATCAGGAGGTGCGCGGCGAGATCGCTGTTGCGAACGGTCGCGCCGATCCGAACCGTGCCATCTGGCAGCTCGACTATCTGATCCAGGGGCAGGTGGCTGATGTCGACGACCAAGCTGGGCGTGGCTACCCCGAGCTTCATGCGGTCGACAAGGTTGGTGCCGCCGGCCAGGTACACGGCATCAGCGCGCTCGGTCACCGCCGCGACCGCACCAGCGACGTCCTCGGCGCGTAGGTACTCGAACGGCATCACGACGCGGACTCCGCCCAGGCGACCCGCCGGATCGCTGCGACAATGTTGACGTAAGCCCCACAACGGCAGAGATTGCCACTCATCCGCTCACGAATCTCGTCATCATTCAACTCGATAGGGCCGCTGAGATCGTCGCTGACGTGGCTTGGAATTCCCCGTTCCGCCTCGGCCAACATGCCGACCGCTGAACACACCTGCCCGGGCGTGCAATACCCGCATTGCAGCGCGTCCATCTCGAGAAAGGCCTGCTGGATCGGGTGGAGTGTGTCTCCCTCGGCGAGCCCCTCGGCGGTGGTGATCTCTGCGCCGTCGTGGGCAACCGCGAACGCCAAGCAGATGATGGCCCGCCGACCGTCGAGCAAGACGGTGCACGCGCCGCACTGACCGTGGTCGCAGCCCTTCTTCGGCGAGGTCACCCCGAGCCGATCTCGAAGCGCGTCCAACAAGGTGGTGCGAGTGTCAACGATGATCGATCGATCCTCACCGTCCACTCGCAGGGAGATAAGCTCGGTCATGCTGTTCTCCTGTCGGGCTGAGGGTTAGGGACGGACCTCGTAGACGAGGTTAAACGGCGTCTCCGCCGCCCGCCGGAAGCGGGTGAAGCCGGCCTCGGTGACCACGTCGCGGATCGACTGCTCGCCGGCCTGGGCGCCGAGGGTGTGGCGCCCGCCCTGGGAGACGGCGTTGGGCACACAGAGGAAGGTCGAGAACGAATAGTAGATCCGGCCGACGGGGTTGAGGTTCTCATTGACGGCATCGCCGGCACGGGGCTCGACGACCAGCCAGCTGCCGTTGTCGGCGAGCTGGTCGCGGACGTGGAGCGCCGCCGCGACCGGGTCGCCCATGTCGTGCAGACAGTCGAAGGTGGTGACCAGGCCGTAGGCTCCGCCGCCGAACTCGGTCGCCGAGGCGACCTCGAAGGTGGCGCGATCGGCCACGCCGGCGGCGGCGGACCGCTCCCGGGCCAGCGCGATCGAGCCTTGGTGGTAGTCGGAGCCGAAGAAGGTGGAGTTCGGATACGCCTGGGCCATCAGCACGGTCGACGCGCCCAGCCCGCAGCCGACGTCGGCGGCCGCGATGCCGTCTCGCAGCTTGGCCTCGACCCCGTCCAGCGCCGGCAGCCAGGCGGAAACCAGGTTAGCGGCATAGCTGGGCCGGAAGAACCGTTCGCAGCCAGTGAATACGTCGTCATCGTGTTCGTGCCAGCCGATGCCGTCGCCGGTGCGGAAGGCGTCGACGACCCGCGGCAGGGCCCGGAGGCTGCCGAGGGCGAGCTGAAAGGCGCCCGGCAGGTAGACCGCGCCGTCGGGGTCGGTGAGAGCGGCCTGCTGCTCGGGGGTGAGCGAGTACGCCTCAGTCTCCGGATCGTAGCTGATGTATCCGCCGGCGGCCTGGCCGCGCAGCCACTCCGTTACGTAGCGGGTGGCGGTGCCGGTGCCGGCCGCCAGCTCGTGTGGCTGCTGCGGGCCGTCGGCCAGGGCTCGGTAGAGGCCGAGGCGGTCGCCGATGAGTACGCTGCCGGCCGCCATGGTCGCGCCGAGGTCGTTGACGAACCGTCCGAGGAACTGATCGAGCCGATCGGAGTCGACCGGCGGCGTTTGGGTGATGGTCATGATGCGCTCCTGATGCTGCGGGTGAGTAGGCTTCCGAGGACCTCGCGAATGAAGGACCTCGCCGGCAACCGTAAGACCAGATAAGCGTCAAAGGAATGACCGCGCGTCCAGCGCTCTTGCCCGATTGTCCTTATTTCATTGGGCTTTGCCCGATCGTCCGGCTAATTTGACCGAGCGTCCGAGGAGGCGGCGATGGATGTGTTGTCCGACGTGCTGCTCTCGGTGCGGCTGACCGGGGCGGTGTTTTTCGACGTCGACGCCCACGCGCCGTTCGCGACCGAGTCGCCGGGTGTCGGGGAGATCGGTGGTCAGGTGCTGGCCAGCGCCGAACACGTGATCAGCTTCCACATCGTCACCGAGGGCTCCTGCTGGGCCGAGGCGGTCGATCACTCCGCGCCGCCGGTGCCGCTGCGAGCCGGCGACATCGTGGTCTTTCCCGCCGGGAACGCCAACATCATCGCTTCCTCCCCCGGGATGCGTGGCCGACCCGACCCGGCCCAGTACTACCGTCCAGCCGACCGCACGCTGCCGTTCTCGCTGGCGACGGCGCGAGAGCCGGGCGCGGCCCACACGCGGTTCGTCTGCGGTTTCCTGGGTTGCGACACCCGGCCATTCAACCCCCTGCTCGATGCGCTGCCCCGCATCGTGCACGCGCCCATCTCCACCGAGAGCAGGCGCTGGCTCGACAGCCTGGTGGGTATCGCCGTCCAGACCAGCGGCGGCGAGGGCGCCGGTCGGGAGGCGATGCTGGCCAAGCTCGCGGAACTAATGTTCGTCGAGGCGATCCGCAGCCACCTGGACCGGCTACCGGCGGACGCTCGCGACTGGCTGGCCGGCGTGCGCGATCCGCAGGTCGGCGCGGCCCTACGTCTCCTACACGGACGCCCGGCGCACGCCTGGACTCCAGAGCGCCTCGCCCGCGAGGTCGGCATGTCGAGATCCTCATTCTCGGAACGGTTTACGGCGTACGTGGGGATCCCGCCCATGCACTACCTCGGCCGCTGGCGGCTCCAGCTCGCGGCCCGCCTTCTCGAGACGCGCAGCGTCAGCGTGGGGCAGGCCGCCGCAGCGGTCGGCTACCAGTCCGAAGCCGCCTTCAACCGGGCCTTCAAGCGCGCGGTGGGGCAGGCGCCCGGCGCCGGGCGCCGCGGCCGCGAACGGCCACCCGACTGAGGATCGGTCGGCGCTGGCCACCAGTCCGATCAGCCCGCACGCGATGACAGTGACCACCGTGGGGTGGCCGCTGAGGATCGCCGCCACTGCGTGCCGATAGGAGCGGGTGCTGAGGCCTACTGGCCGATGCAGTACCGGAGCGTGCCTGCTCGGAGGTGCCAGAATCTTCTGGTACCGCTGCAGATCCTCCAGTGCGACACCGCGGATCCGCTATTCCCATTCGGCGACTGTATCGTCAGCAGCTAAGTGGGCATGTGTCAGGGCAGCGCCACGTGACACCTGGACCTTCCTCGCCCGGCGGGGGCTAGCAATCACGAGCGCGCCGTGGGAGTGGGGCGAAACTACGGACCACAACGGCCCAACTCGGCGCACGTCAACGATCAACTACGGACACCAGCGATAAGAGGTTCACGCTGTCAACGGCAACCGAAAACTGATCAGTTGTCCGCTTTGCCGCACCGTGGCCAGTATTCAGTTGCCGTCGACACACGCTCGACGACCGTGGAGGCCCGATCTGGGGTCAAGGGGTCGCGAGCTCAAATCTCGCCAGCCCGACAGTCGATGGCGGATTGTCACGCCTGCTCGGAGCTGCGTTCATCCGGCGACCGGGCCATCCTCGACAAGCCTCAGTCTCGCGGTCACTCTTGGCAAGCACAGTTCGCGCTGGCCTTGTCAGCCCCCAGGCGGGACCGGGCGACCGAACAGATTGGTAGAGTCCCGAGGTGAACCCTTGGTGCCGATCTGGTGAACGCTGGGGACACCAATTGGTGTAGCAATATTC
>DATMCA010000293.1:0-29117 GCA_035559015.1 Umezawaea sp.
GTCCTGGTGCTGCGCGAGTCGACCGAGCGCGCGGCCGCCGTCGACGCGGGCAGCGCGTGGGTGGTCGGCACCGACCCGACCCGCATCCTGGCCGAGGCGGGCTGGGTGCTCGGCTCGCGGCTGCGGCTCCCGCTGGGCCGCAACCCGTTCGGCGACGGCCTCGCCGCCGGGCGCGTGCGGGCGGCGCTGGAGCGGCTGCTGGGGCTCGCCCCGGTCACCAGGCCGATCCGCTGGCGCGACCAGCTGGTCGTCAGCGGGTGAGGATTCCGTCGACTCCCGTTCTTCGCGCCCGGAAAGAGGGGTGATCATTCACGTTTTGCCTCAAGAGCAATCCGTGACAACCAGCTCGCTGTGAACTCGGTCGGGTACTGCACTTCCCCCAACGAGTGACATGGGGTGCCGAGCTGTTACCGGCGGACCCGTCCCGATCGATCATTCGACGAGGGGCGGAGCCGCCGGTGTTCGGCATCCGGAGAACCTGACCGGCTTTTCGGGGGAAACTGTGGAAGGGGAACACCAGATGAACAGCACAACCGCACGCCGTGCGGGAGTGGTGGCGTTCGGGATCGTCGCCGGACTCGTCGTGTCGGCCGCGCCCGCGCTGGCCGCCAACCCGGCCGGGGTCGCCTCGCTGGGCTTCGTCGAGTTCACCAGGGCGGGGCGGACGACCTCGCTGCCGACCCAGGCGCCGTGCGCCGTGGACGGGCAGACGACCAACACGGCGGTCGCCGTCAACGATCGGCCCGGCCTCAAGTTCGGCGGCGGGACGTCCTCCTGCACGACCAGGGCCGTGACCGCGGACACCACCGAGACGACCTCGACGGCCGAGGGCAAGGCCTTCGAGCTCTCCGTGCTGAAGGCCGACGGCGGCCCGGCGCTGAAGGTCGGGAAGTGGAAGGCCGTCTGCGTCGGCACGGAGAAGAAGACCGACGCCGGCTGGGAGCTCGCCGAACTCGTCGGCTTCCCGGACCTGCCCAACCCGATCCCGTCCAACCACGTGCACCAGGTCAAGTCGTCCAAGGGCGTCGTGCTCGCGACCGTGACGTTCAGCGAGGTCGTCCTGCCCGTGCCGAACGACGGCAGCCTCGCGATCAACGCGCTGCACATCCGCTTCACGCCCGAGTCGAGCGTGAGCGGTGAGATCGTCCTCGGCTCGGCGGCCTGTTCGCCGACGCCGTAGGTCAGCCGACGCGGGGGTCGCCGCGCAGGACGACCCCCGCGTCGCGCAGCCTCTCCAGCGCGCCGTCCACGGTGGCCGCGGAGACGCCCGCGGTCAGGTCCAGCAGCACGGTCGTCGCGAACCCGGCCTCGGCCGCGTCGATCGCGGTCGCCCGCACGCAGTGGTCCGTCGCGATGCCGACCACGTCGACCTGCTCCACGCCCCGCGCGCGCAGCCAGTCCGTGAGCTGCTCGCCCCCGCCGCTGCTGCCCTCGAACCCGGAGTACGCGGCCTCGTACGCGCCCTTGGAGAACACCGCCTGCACGGCCGTGACGTCCAGTTCGGGGTGGAACGACGCGCCCGCCGTGCCCGCGACGCAGTGCACCGGCCACGAGTCGACGAAGTCCGGCGTCTCGCTGAAGTGCCCGCCGGGGTCGACGTGGTAGTCCCTGGTCGCCACGACGTGGTCGTAGCCGCCCTCCGCGATGTGCGCGGACACCGCCGCCGCGACCGCGGCGCCACCGGCCACGGCCAGCGACCCGCCCTCGCAGAAGTCGTTCTGCACGTCCACGACGATCAGCGCCTTGGTCACGGGGGCACTCCTTAGAGAAAAGTGGTCGGGATCGCGGGCTCGCCGCGGGACAGCTTCAGGCCCTCCCACGGCACGGTGACGAGCGCCGCCCGCAGCCGTTCACGGCTCTGGGCCAGCGTGGGCACCTCGGCGGTCGGCTGTCCAGCGCGCATCAGGGGGATCTGCAACAGCCGGTCGTGCTCACCGGTCTCCGGCTGCTCACCGAACGGGAACACGACCTCTTCTAGCGCGGTCCCGGTCTCCTTGTGCTTGCGCAGCACGCCCTTGCGGCCGCCGCGCGACTCCTTGTGCGAGCTGCGCTTCGCGACCGGGCGGCCGTCGACCTCGACCAGCTTGTAGACCATGCCCGCCGTCGGCGCGCCCGACCCGGTCACCAGCGACGTGCCGACGCCGTACGCGTCGACCGGCTCGGCCCGCAGCGCGGCGATCGAGTACTCGTCCAGGTCACCGGACACGACGATCCGGGTGTTCTTGGCGCCCAACGAGTCCAGCTGCTCGCGGGCCTGGCGGGCCAGCACGCCGAGGTCGCCGGAGTCGATCCGCACGGCGCCCAGCTCGGGACCCGCGGCCTTCACCGCGAGGGCGATGCCGTTGGTGATGTCGTAGGTGTCGACCAGCAGGGTGGTGTCCGCGCCGAGGGCCTCGACCTGGCTGCGGAACGCTTCCTCCTCCGTGTCGTGCAGCAGCGTGAAGGCGTGCGCGCACGTGCCGGCCGTCGGGATGCCGTGGCGCCGCCCGGCCTCCAGGTTCGACGTGGCCGTGAACCCGGCCAGGTACGCGGCCCGCGCGGACGACACGGCGGCCTCCTCGTGCGTGCGCCGGGAGCCCATCTCGATCATCCGACGGCCGTTCGCCGCACCGACCATCCGGGCCGCGGCCGACGCGATCGCGCTGTCGTGGTTCAGGATCGACAGCGCCAGCGTCTCCAGCACGACGCCCTCGCCGAACGACGCCCGCACCGACAGCAGCGGCGAACCGGGGAAGTACAGCTCGCCCTCGGGGTAGCCGTCGACCTCGCCGGTGAACCGGTAGTCCGCCAGCCACGCGAGCGTCCGCTCGTCCACCACGTTCGCCTCGGCGAGCTGAGCCAGTTCCGCCTCCCCGAAGCGGAAGTCCCGGATGGCGTCCAGCAGGCGGCCCGTTCCGGCGACGACGCCGTAGCGCCTGCCCTCGGGCAGCCTGCGGGCGAACACCTCGAAGACGCAGGGCCGGTCCGCCGTCCCGTCGCGCAGCGCGGCGGCCAGCATCGTCAGCTCGTAGTGGTCGGTGAGCAGCGCGGTCGACATGGTCAGGAGCCTAGGCTCGCCCCTCTCCGCCGCGCAGCGGATGCCCCTATGGGGTGCACCACGGTTTGTCGCCCCTCGGAGCGCCACCGGAGCGTGGGCCATGACACCATTGGCGGTATGACCACGCCCGTCGAGCATGAACGGACGCAGGTTGAGCCGGAAGGCGTGGAGGTCCGCGCCGAGGACAGACCATGGCAGGCCGTGGTCTGGAACGACCCGGTGAACCTGATGTCCTACGTGACGTACGTGTTCCAGAAGCTGTTCGGCTACAGCAGGGACCAGGCGACCAAGTTGATGTTGGACGTGCACCACAAGGGCCGCGCGATCGTGTCCTCGGGAACCAAGGACAAGGTCGAGGTGGATGTGAAGAAGCTGCACGCCGCCGGCCTCTGGGCGACCATGCAGCGCGCGTCGTGAAGAAGTGGAGCCGCGACGGCGACATCGTTGTCGGCCGTTTCGACCGCCAGGAGGCGGCCGTGGTGCGCGGTCTGGTCAGCCAGATCCAGGACATGCTGATGGCACGTGCCGAGGAAGCGCCGCAGGACGAGCTGTCCGAGCTGACGGGGATCCGAACAGGCCCGTCGACAGCGCCGGACGACCCGATCCTGGGCAGGCTGCTGCCGGACTTCCACCGGCTCGACCCGGACTCGCCCGATCCCGGCGACCTCGACTCGGCCGCCGCGCTGCGCTCGCTGCACGAGCCGGAGCTGCTGGACCTCAAGACCGGTGTCGCCGGTGTCGTGCTGGACACCTGCCCGCCCGACGGCGGTGAGGTCCGGTTGCGGCCGGACCAGGCCGAGGCGTGGCTGGCGTCGCTCAACGACGTCCGGCTCGCGCTGGGCACGGCGCTGGACGTGAACGACGAGATGCCGGAGGAGCTGCCGCCGGACGACCCGCGGTCACCGCACCTCGGCGTCTACCACTGGCTGACGTGGGTGCAGGAGACGCTCGTCGAAGCCGTCATGTCGTGATCGCCGGGGTGTCCGTGGGCCGCTCCGGCGGGGTGACCGTCGTGCTGGTGCCCGAGGGCGCCGTGGCGGGCGTCGACACCCGCGGCGCCCCGCTCGGCACGCGGGAACTCGACCTGCTGGACCCGTCGAACCTCGTCGAGCTGGTCCACGCCGTGTGCGTGCCCAGCGGTGGCACGAGAGGGCTGGCGGCGGTGGACGGTGTCGTCCGCCGGCTCGCCGAGGGGAACCACGGCTTCCCGGTCGGCGCCGAGCCCCACCAGGTCGTGCCGCTCGTGCCCGCCGCCGTGGTGTTCGACGGCGACCCGTCGACGTCCGAGGACGGGTACGCCGCCTGCGCGACGCCCGTCGAGATCGGGGCGTCCACCAGGGTCGGCGAGCACACGATCGGCGGGTTCGCGCTGCCCGGCGTCGGGGTCGTCGTCACGGACGCCGTCCTGAGCAAGGCCCAGTGCCGCCGGATCGCCGTCTCCGCCCACGACGGTCTGGTCCGCTCGGGTCACCGGGGGCCTGCCACGGTGTTCGCCCTCGCCACCGGCCGTCGGGAACTCGTCGCGCCGTTCGAGCTGGACCAGCTCGCCACGGCCGCGACGGACCTGCTCGGCCCGGTGTAGTGCGTGTTCTCACACGGCGGGACACCTTCCGCCACCACGTAGGATGGACACGTGTTGGTGATTCGCCGTGACCTGGTGGAAGCGATGGTGGCGCACGCCCGTCGCGACCACCCGGATGAGGCATGCGGCCAGATCGCGGGGCCCGAGGGCTCGGACCGCCCCGAGCGGTTCGTCCCCATGCTGAACGCCGAGCGCTCGCCGACCTTCTACCGCTTCGACGCGACCGAGCAGCTCAAGGTGCACCGGGAGATGGAGCGCAACGACGAGGTGCCGGTGGTCGTGTACCACTCGCACACGGCCACCGAGCCGTACCCGTCGCGCACCGACATCTCCTACGCCCAGGAGCCGGACGCGCACTACGTGCTGATCTCCACCAGGGACCCGGAGGAGCACGAACTGCGCTCCTACCGGATCGTGGACGGCGTCGTGACCGAGGAGCCGGTGCAGGTCGTCGAGTCGTACATGTTCGCCCACACCGGTGTAGACGACACCCCCGACGGCTCCTGAGCGCTGTCCCGCTCGTCCGTTGTCCCGCCCCTTCTCGGAGGTTCCCGCATGGCCATCACCGTCTCCATCCCCACCATCCTGCGCACCCACACCGGTGGGCAGAAGTCCGTCGAGGCCGCGGGCACGACGCTCGCCCAGGTCATCGACGACCTGGAGGCCAACCACGGCGGCCTGAAGTCCCGCCTGGTCAAGGAGGGCACGCTGCACCGGTTCGTGAACGTCTACGTCAACGACGAGGACGTCCGCTTCTCCGGTGGGCTCGACGCGGCCGTCAAGGACGGCGACAACGTGACGATCCTCCCGGCCGTCGCGGGGGGCTGACCTCCGTGGCCCGGTACGACTCGCTGCTCGACGCGCTCGGCGACACCCCGCTGGTCGGTCTGCCCCGGCTCTCGCCGTCGGAGAACGTCCGGATCTGGGCGAAGCTGGAGGACCGCAACCCGACCGGCTCGATCAAGGACCGGCCCGCGCTGGCCATGATCGAGGCGGCTGAGCGCGACGGGTCGTTGACGCCGGGCTGCACGATCCTGGAGCCGACCTCGGGCAACACCGGCATCTCGCTGGCCATGGCCGCCAAGCTCAAGGGCTACGGCCTGGTCTGCGTGATGCCGGAGAACACGTCGACGGAGCGCAAGCAGCTCCTCGCCGCGTACGGCGCCAGGATCGTCTACTCGCCGGCCGCGGGCGGCTCCAACCAGGCCGTGGCGACCGCGAAGGAACTGGCCAAGCAGAACCCGGACTGGGTGATGCTCTACCAGTACGGCAACCCGGCGAACGCGCTGGCGCACTACAACGGCACCGGCCCGGAGATCCTGCGCGACCTGCCGACCATCACGCACTTCGTCGCCGGTCTCGGCACGACGGGCACGCTGGTCGGCGTCGGCCGGTACCTGCGGGAGCACAAGCCGGACGTGCAGATCGTCGCCGCCGAGCCCCGCTACGGCGAGCTGGTCTACGGCCTGCGCAACCTCGAAGAGGGCTTCGTGCCGGAGCTGTACGACGCGTCCGTGCTCACCGGCCGGTACTCGGTCGGCTCGTACGACGCCCTGCGCCGCACCCGCCAACTGCTGGAGACCGAAGGCATTTTCGCGGGCATCTCGACCGGCGCCATCCTGCACGCGGCGCTCGCCGTGGCGGAGAAGGCGGCGGGCACCGGCGAACCGGCCGACGTGGTGTTCGTGGTCGCCGACGCGGGCTGGAAGTACCTGTCCACGGGCGCGTACGCGGGCACCCTGGACGAGGCGTCGGAACGCCTCGACGGCCACCTCTGGGCCTGATCCCTTGGCCTTCGAGTTCACCTCCGCCACCTGGAACATCGGCGGTGGGGCCGGCGGGCCCGGCCGCTGTTCGCCACTTCGGGTGAGGGCGAAGCCGGTTATCCTCCTCCGGTGAAGATCACGGTGCTCGGCTGTTCGGGCAGCGTGCCCGGTCCCGACCTGCCGACGTCGGGCTACCTCGTCGAGGCCGACGGGTTCGGCATCGTGGTGGACATCGGCGCGGGCACGTTCGGGAAGCTCCAGACGCACTGCTCGCCGTTCGACGTCGACGCGGTGCTGCTGTCGCACCTGCACCTGGACCACTGCGCGGACTTCGCCGCGCTCACGACGTTCCGAAGACAGCACCCGCGCCCGCCGTACGACCCGCGCGTGCGCAAGCTGCCCGTGCACGCGCCGACCGGAGCGTCGGTGCGACTGGCCAACGCGCACGCCGCCAGCCGCTCCGAACCCGAGTCCCTGGAAGACGTCTTCGAGTTCTCCACCCTCCGGCCCGGTGAGTTCCGGCTCGGGCCGTTCACCGTCGTGGTCGCGCGGATGCGGCACATCTGCGAGGCGTACGGGTTCCGCTTCGAGTTCGGCGGCCGGTCGCTGGTGTTCTCCGGCGACACGGCCGCCTGTCCGGAACTGGTCGAGCTGGCCCGCGGCGCGGACGTGCTGATGGCCGACACCGCGTGGCAGGACCGCGGGTCGCGGCCGGACAACCTGCACATGAGCGGCCGCGAGGCGGCCGAGATCGCGACCGAGGCCGGGGTGGAGCGGCTGCTGCTCACCCACGTGCTGCCGTGGTCGGACCGCGACGCCGTGCTGGCCGACGCGGTCCGCGTGTTCCCCGGCCGGTCGTCACTCGTCGAGCAGGACGCCGTCTACGACGTGTAGCCGTCACGCCGCGACGGGTCGGTCCCAGTCGATGTGGTGGCGCTGCTCCAGGCCGAGCATCTTCTCCGGCGTCAGGAACGTCTTCAGCGCCAACGGCATCACCACCCCCATCACAGCGCTCGCGACGGGCCCGAAACCCTTGGTGCCGTTGGTCTTCGCGGCCCGCGCGGCGATCTTCTCCACCCGCGGCCTGCGCAGCCGCTCGTACGCGGCGAACGCGCTCGGCACGTCCGGCAGGTCCCGCAGGCACCGGGCGAGCTGCACCGCGCTCTCCGCGGCCAGCGACGCGCCCTGGCCGGAGCTGGACGACGGCGCGTGCGCGGAGTCGCCGACGAGCACCATCCGGCCGCGGTGCCACGTCGGCACCTTCGGCAGGACCTCCATGGACCCGAACGCGGACAGCAGCGCCGGATCGGTGTGCGCCACCAGGTCCCGGCCGGGCACGTCGTCGGCGTACACCTCGCGCAACCGCCGGAGCCACTCCGCCGCGGGCACCTCGCGGGCCTGTGCGGACGTCATCCTGGGCTGGTGCGGCAGGTTCCCGAACCACGACGTGCGGCCGTCGGGCTGGATCCAGTAGCCGAGGAACGCCCGCCTGCCGAACACGAAGTAGGTGGCGTCCGGCTCCACGTCCACCGCGACGTCCGCCGCCGCGCCGAAGTTCAGCAGCGGTACGTAGGACGAGCCGGGCGCGGCCGGGTCGATCAGCGACCGCACGGTCGAGTTCACGCCGTCCGCGCCGACCAGCACGTCGGCCGACGCGGTGGTGCCGTCGGCGAACCGCGCGGTCACGCCGTCCGGGCCCTCGTCGACGCCCACCAGCCGCTTGCCGAGTTCGGTGCGCACGCCCTCGGCGGCCGCGTGGTCGTGCAGCACCCGGTACAGCTCGGACCGCCACATCGTCCGGCTCGGCGCAAGGTCCGGCAGCGCCTCGAACTCGACGAGCACCCGGCCCCGGCCGTTGGCCATGACGGTCCGCCGCATCGGCAGCCCGACCGCCTCCACGACCTCCCGCGCGCCGACGGCCTCCAGCGCGTCCAGGCCGTTCGGCGCCACCGTCAGCTGGCCGCCGATGCCGTCGGCGGTCGTCCGGTACGCCTCGTACACGGTCGCTTCGACGCCCGCCCTGCGCAGGGCCAGCGCCGTGACCGGTCCGGCGAGCCCGCCACCGATGACCAGCGCCGTCTTGACTCCGCTCATGTCTCCCCCTCGAACATCTCCTGCCACTTCCGGACGTACTCCGGCTCCCTGAGCTGCGCGACGAGGGTCGTGACGAAGCGGACCTCGGCGTCGAGCACGGCGAGGCGGTACTCCTCCTCCACCACGAACACCCACTCCAGGCCGCCGTCGAGGGAGTCCTTGACGTCGGCGCGGATCTGCTCGGCCTCCTCGGACAGCGCCACCAGGCGTTGGCCGAGCAGGTCGACCGCGTCGGCGGGGGACAGCACGACCAGCAGCGACAGCGCGACCCCGAACTTCGGGAACTCGTGCTCCGGCTTGGCGACCAGGTCCCGCAGCCAGTCGTACAGCTCGGCCCTGCCCTCGTCGGTGAGCGCGTAGATCGTCCGTTCCGGCCGCTGGGTGTCGCGCACCGTTCCGTCCTCGGCGATGAAACCGGCCTTGAGCAGCTGTTCCACGACCATGTACAGCGAGCCGCGGGTGTACTTGATGTTGCGCCCCTTGTCCTGGAGCGTCAGCCGCCGCCCGATCTCGTACGGGTGCGTCGGTCCCATCAGCAGCTGGGCGAGCACCGCCAGGGCCAGTGGGTTCGACACCTTCCGCCGCTTCGCCACGACATCCTCATCTCGTAGTCAGGATCGACTATCTATGTTCGAATAGTCGATGTCAACTATTCCGGTGGCCGCACCCGACCACCGGAAGGTCCAGGGAGAACTCAGCCCGCGAACGCGAACGACGGCAGGCCGACGCCGAGGTCGGGCAGCACCAGCACCGAACCGGACAGCGGACGCGCGGCCAGCGCGGACTCGTCCAGGCCGGTCCGGGCGGTCGTGACGTACAGGTCGGTCAGGTCGTCGCCGCCGAAGCAGCACGCGGTCGGCTGGTCGACCGGCAGCGCGATCTCGCGGTCCAGCACGCCCTCGGGGGTGTAGCGACGTACGGCCGCCCCGCCCCACAGCGCCACCCAGACGCAGCCGTCGGCGTCCACGGTCAACCCGTCCGGGCTCCCGGACGTGCCCTCCACCGAGCACAGGGGCCGCCGCCCGGTGGCCTCGCCGGTGTCGGAGTCGTAGTCCAGCACGTCGATCCGCTGCTCCGGCGTGTCGATGTAGTACATCCGCGAGTGGTCCGGGCTCCAGCCGATGCCGTTGCTGATGGTCACGGCGTCCAGCACGACCTTCGCCGCGCCGGACGGCTCGACGCGGGCCAGCCAACCGCCACCCGCGGCCGTGTCGTAGCGCATGGTGCCCGCCCACAGCCTGCCCGCCGGGTCGACCGCCGCGTCGTTGCCGCGAACCCCGTCGCGGGCCCAGTAGACGAGCCACGTCTTGCCGCCGTCGCGGTCGACGAGCGCGATCCCGTCCCGCAGGTTCAGCACCAGCCCGCCCATCGACCGGGGCTTCGCCGCGCCAACGTGCTGGGGCACCGACAGCACCGCGTCGTCGTTCCTGGCGGGCGCGTACCGGTGCACCTCACTGGCGAGGACGTCCACCCACACGAGGGTGGAGCTCGCCCGGTCCCAGGTCGGTCCCTCGCCCAGTTCGGCCTGGATGCGCACCGCTACTTCGATCGACACGGGGACCACCTTAAGCGGCCACCCCGTTTTCGCGTTCCCGCACGTAACCTGGACCCGTGGACCAGACTCAGGTGCAGGCGCCGAAGCAGCTGTCCAAGCGGATCGTCCCGCCGAAGCCGCTGCTGTCGGCGGCCGTCGTCGTGGGGTTCGTCGCGCTCCTCTTCGTCATCGAGGGCGTCGACACCGCGCTGGGCCACACGCTGGACGGCGACGGGGTGATCCCGCGCGACTTCAGCCAGTGGGACAACCTGATCTGGTACCCGCTGCTGCACGCGGGCTGGAGCCACCTGACCGGCAACGCCGTGCCGCTGCTGGTGCTCGGCTTCCTCGCCACCTCGGGCGGCCTCAAGCAGTTCGCGCAGGTCACGGCCGTCATCTGGCTGGCCAGCGGGCTCGGGATCTGGCTCGTCGGGTCGACCGCCAGCCACATCGGCGCGTCCGGGCTGATCTTCGGCTACCTCTCGTTCCTGTTGGTGCGCGGCATCTTCGCGCGCGCACCGTGGCAGATCGTGGTGGCCGTCCTGGTGTTCGTCGCGTACGGCTGGGCGCTCTGGGGCGTGCTCCCCGGCCAGCCCGGCGTGTCCTGGGAAGGCCACCTGTTCGGCGCGGTCGGCGGCGTGCTCGCCGCCTGGGGAGTGGCCAGGGACGCCCGCCGGGTGTCGACGCCCACCCCGGCTAGTCTGCCGATGTGACTTCCGCGGACGCCCCGATCGGCATCTTCGACTCCGGGGCAGGCGGTCTCACCGTCGCACGGGCGATCATGGACCAGCTGCCCGGCGAACGGATCCGGTACATCGGCGACACCGCGAACGGCCCGTACGGGCCGCTGCCGATCGCCGACGTCCGCAAGCACGCGCTGGCGCTCGCGGACCGGCTCGTCGCCGACGGCGCCAAGATGATCGTGATGGCCTGCAACACCGCGTCCGCCGCCTGCCTGCGCGACGCCCGTGAACGCTACGACGTGCCCGTGGTCGAGGTGATCGTCCCGGCCGTGCGGCGCGCGGTCGCCGCCACCCGAACCGGCCGCATCGGCGTGATCGGCACCGCCAGCACGATCACCTCCGGCGCGTACCAGGACTCGTTCGCCGCCGCCCGCGACGTCGAGGTGACCGCGGTGGCGTGCCCCCGGTTCGTCGACTTCGTGGAGCGCGGCACCACGTCGGGCCGCCAGGTGCTCGGCCTCGCGCAGGCGTACCTGGAGCCGTTGCAGCAGGCGGACGTGGACACCGTCGTCCTCGGCTGCACGCACTACCCGCTGCTGACCGGCGTCCTCCAGATCGTCGTGGGGCAGGACGTGACGCTGGTGTCCAGCGCCGAGGAGACGGTGAAGGACGTCATGCGGGTCCTGAACGAGCGCGACCAGTTCCGCGAGGGTGAGCCGGACCAGCGGTTCAGCTGCACCGGCGACCTGGCGGCGTTCGCCAGGTTGGCCCGCCGTTTCCTACCCCAACTGGGTGTTTCCGCGTTTCACGCCCTGGGGTGACGTGCGAGGCTCGCACGCGTGCTCTTGACGATTCTCGGCTGCTCAGGCCGCTTACCGGGCCCCGACGCGGCGGCCTCCGGCTACCTCGTGGAGGCCGACGGCTTCCGCCTCGTCCTCGACTTCGGCAGCGGCGTCCTCGCCGCGCTCCAGACCCGGTGCGACCCGTTCGCCATCGACGCGCTCGTCGTCACAAGGCTGTGGCCCGACCACTGCAGCGACCTCACCGCGCTGACCGTGCTGCGCCGGTACCACTCGAACCCGCCCTACGACACGACCGCGCGGAAGTTGGAGGTGCACGCGCCGAGCGGGGCGCCGGACCGGTTCGCCAGGGCGTACGCCGAGAACGACGAGGAACTCGCGATCACCGACCTGTCCGACGTGTACGACTTCCGGCCGCTGGTGGAGGGCACCATCCGGCGCGGGCCGTTCGAGATCAGCGCCGTGCGGATCGGGGAGGCGTACGGCCTGCGGATCGCCACCGCCGAGGCGTCGCTGGTCTACGGCTCGGCGCCGGAACTCGCGTCGGGCGCCGACGTGCTGCTGGCCGAAGCGGACCGCCAAGCGGGCACCGTGGCGACCACCGCCGGTGTCGGCATGCTGATCCTCACGCACATCGCGCCGTGGGACGACCCGGACCCGCTGCTCGCCGCCGCGCGGGCCGCGTTCACCGGACCGGTGGAACTCGCGCGGCAGGGCACCAGCTATCGGATTGGTTAGCCGCGGTCGTGGGTATCCGCAGCTACCCACCACTTGGAGGACGAAGATGGCCACCGACGTCGTCGAGCTGATCCTGGCCGACCACCGCCGGTTCGAGGAGCTGTTCCGCGACCTGCGCGACCGCACCTCGGACCGCACCGCGCTCCTGGGCGACCTCGCCGAACTGCTCGTCGCCCACGCCGAAGCCGAGGAGACCAAGGTCTACCCGGCGTTGAAGCGCTACAAGGAGGTCGACAACGACGAGGTCGACCACGGCGCCGAGGAGCACGCGGAGGGCCACCAGGCCCTGCTCGCGCTGATGGAGATCTCCGACACCGAGTCGGAGGAGTGGGAGGAGAAGCTCGAAGAGCTGGTCGAGGCCCTCAACCACCACGTCGACGAGGAGGAGCGGACGATCCTCAACGACGCCCGCACCGAGGTCGCCGACGACCGCCGCGAGGAACTGGGCAAGGAGTTCCTGGAGGAGCGGCAGGAGCGGATCTCCGACGGCTGCGGCGACATCGAGTACGTCCGGCGGCTCGCCAAGGCCACCGCGGACCGCGTGGACTAGTTCGCGGGTCCCCGCCGCACCGGTACGGGTGCGGCGGGGATCGACTAGTTTTCCCGGCGTGTCGAACATCGAGGTCCGCCAGACCGCGCAACACGTCTTCACCGCGTCCAACGGCCGCGGCGCCGAGGTCCGGATCGGCCGCAAGGACCAGGACGGCTCGTTCAGCCCCGTCGAACTCCTGCTCGCCGCCGCGGCCGGGTGCGTGGCCGTGACAGCGGAAACCCTGCTCACCCGCCGGGTCGGCGAGTTCACCGCGCACGCCGAGCACGTCAGCGCCGAAGGCGCGCACGAGGTGGCGACCGTGCCGATCTCGCTCGACTACGACCTGTCCGGGTTGGACGACGCCCAACGCGCCGCCCTGGAGACGGTGGTGCGCCGAGCCGTCGACCAACTCTGCACCGTCACCCGAACCCTGAAGGCCTCCGCGACAACACCGCTGACCCTGCCCAGTTGACGCAGGGGTACCCGTCATTCAGGTCGCGACCGCTTGACCTCATCCGCGGCGTCGCGAACACCCCGGCTCATGGCCCGCACCAGGAGTTCGGGGCGGTACCCGCCCATGTCCCTCGCCAATCGCCCCATCAGCTCTTGGTCGTCCAGCACGCGGAGCAACGTGGCGACGCCTTCGTCGTCGAGCAGACCCGGTATGCACGATCCCAGGAGCCAAGCCCCTGCCTGCGTCGGCTCGAAGTCGAACTCCTCCAGCGTGGCGAAGTGCTCGTCGTAGAGCCGATCCAGGTGGTTCTCGGACGAGTACCACTCGATCATGGTCCGCAAGTCGAGCGCGTCGCGGATGTCGTCGTGATGGCGATCTTGCCAAGCGAAGACCTTCAGGAGCACGAGTGCCGGGATCGACGGGACCTTCCCGGAGAGGTCGCCCGGCAGGACCACGGTCAGCGCCGAGTCGACCGCCTCACGAAAGCCGAGGGCGTTCATGACGTGGTCATCAGGCCACCTGATCTCCGATCCTTCTCGTACCTCGTCGATCCGAGCCAGCACCTGGGCGGCCAGGAGAACCTCAGAGTTGGTCGAGGCTCGCAAGTCGATCGTCACTGGTTCTGATCCTGTCCGCGTGCTCACGTTGACGAGGGTCGCCGGACGCGAGCAGGTCCGCGTAGATCAGCGTGGACGGCACGATCCACGACTGCTCCGCCATCGTCCAGAACCGTCGTCGTAGGTGGATGTTCCCGGCCTGTTCCGCGCGCGCCATGCGGTGCTTGCCGATGAGGGTGCGCGGCTGCTCGTCGGCGTAGAGGGTGAGGGTGGCCGGGACGAGGTGCTGGTCGAGGAGGCTCGCTCCGGCCTCGCCGCCGATCTGAACGTTCGACCGCGTCAGCTCGTCCTCCGAGTCCCGCCACCACGAGATGTCGGGGACCTCGAAGTCGCCGAGGGGCAGCGCTGGCGAGAGCCGTGTCGAGTAGGCCTCCGACCACCGGTTGAGCAGTTCCCCCGCCCTTCCCAGCCTGCGTTCTCCGGCAACGTCGTACAGGTAGCCCGACTTGGTCAGGTCGTCCACGACGGCTTGGGCCGTGCCGAGCGAGACCCCGCCGGCGCTTGCGAGTTCACGCAGCGGGGCCCCGGCCATGGTCGGCCAGCTGAGCAGGACGAACCCGACCTGCAGCCCCGCGCGGCTGAACGCCTTGGTCCCGAGCTGCGAGGACTTGACGGTGCGCCCATTCGCCTTGCGGCGACCCCGAACGTCGACGAGCACGTCGTCCCAAGCGATGTGCGCGTTGCCCGCCTCGTCGATGTAGTCGATCCCCCGTTCGCGCAACAGGGCCGCTGCCTGCTCGGTGATCGAACCGGCGACGAGCAGCGTGGGAAGCGAGGCGTGCGGGTGGAGGGCTGTCGCGAGTTCGGAGGGCACAGACCGCTGGAACACGACGGCATACGTCTGAGACGTGCCTGACCCACGACTGATCCGGGCCACCACGTCGGCGATGTGCTTCTCCACGTCGATCTCGAAGCCGAGTTCGCGCAACCGGTCGCCCAGCTCGGGGAACAGGGCGTGCTCGTTCAGAATTTCACCATGTTCATTTTTTCTGAACATGCGCTGATTTTGAACGCGAAGTTCGGTCCGCGCAAGTCGTCCCGGTCGCGCTCGGTCCGATGACCGTTCGAAGCCCGCCTAGCTGACGCCCACCCCGTCCCACACGGCCGTCGCGCCGCTGTGCCCGATCCGCACCGTCTGCACCGTGCTGGCGACGCCCGCGCACACCACGAGCACCGACATGACGATGGCGATGCGCCGCCACGTCTTCGGGATCTCCGGCGTCTCGACCGCGGCCGTCCGCTCCCGGTCCGCCAACCGGCCCGCGACCACCAGCAGCACGACCGCGACGCCGAAGCCCAGCGCGAACGGCAGCAGGTCGTTGCCCAGGTCGGCGTGCCGCTGGATCAGCGGGTTCCCCAGGTTCGCCAGCCTGGCCTCCAACTGTTCGCCCGCCTCCTGCGCGAGCGGGACGGAGCCGACGCCCACCAGCGTCAGCCCGAGCACGGGCCACGCGTACTTCTGCCGCCACGCCGGCCGGACCGCCAACGCGATCGCGCCCGCCGCCGCCAGCGGCAGCAGGACCACCACCGCGTGCACCAGAAGCGGGTGGGCCGGGATACCTACGATCGTCCACAGGTCGTCTGCGAGTGCCATGCCTCTCCCTACGCCGGTGGGCCGTCCCTTGGTTCACCTGGCGAGCACCTTAGGGTAGTGACGTGCTGAGGACCGATGGCAGGAACGACGACGTGCTGCGCGACATCCGGATCACCCGCGGCTACCAGCAGTGGCCCGCGGGATCGGTGCTGGTGGAGTTCGGCAACACCAGGGTGCTGTGCGCCGCGAGCGTGACCGAGGGCGTGCCCCGGTGGCGAGCGGGCTCCGGCCTCGGCTGGGTGACCGCCGAGTACGCGATGCTCCCCTCCGCGACCCACACCCGCAGCGACCGCGAGGCCGTGAAGGGCAGGATCGGCGGCCGGACCCACGAGATCAGCAGGCTGATCGGCCGTTCGCTGCGGGCGTGCATCGACCTGGCCGCGCTGGGCGAGAACACCATCGTCATCGACTGCGACGTCATCCAGGCCGACGGCGGCACCCGCACCGCCGCCGTGACGGGCGGCTACGTCGCCCTCGCCGACGCCATCACCTGGCTCGGCGCGGCGGGCAGGCTGGCCGACCCGAAGCCGTTGGCGTGCGCCGTGTCCGCCGTCTCGGTGGGCGTCGTGGACGGTCGCGTCCGGCTCGACCTCCCGTACGAGGAGGACTCGCGCGCGGAGGTCGACATGAACGTCGTCGCCACCGACGCCGGAACGCTCATCGAGGTCCAGGGCACCGGCGAGGGCGCGACCTTCGCGCGGTCCACCCTGGACAAGATGCTCGACTTCGCGCTGGAGGGTTGCGCCGAGCTGAACCGCCTCCAGGCCGAGGCCCTCGCCCTCCCGTACCCCGGCGTGCTGCCGGAGCCGAAGCCGAAGAAGTCCCGCTCGTGACCAAGCTCCTGCTGGCGTCCCGCAACGCCAAGAAGCTGGGCGAACTGCGCCGCATCCTGGCCGCAGAGGGCCTGGAGGGCATCGAGGTCATCGGCCTGGACGACGTGCCGGAGTTCCCGGAAGCCCCGGAGACCGAGCCGACGTTCGAGGGCAACGCCCTGGCCAAGGCCCGCGACGCCGCCGCCGCGACGGGCCTGCCCTCGGTGGCGGACGACTCCGGCATCGCCATCGACGCGCTGAACGGCATGCCCGGCGTCCTGTCGGCCCGCTGGTCCGGCGGGCACGGCGACGACCAGGCCAACGTGGACCTCGTCCTGGCGCAGCTCGGCGACGTCCCGGACGACCGCCGCGGCGGCGGCTTCGTCTGCGCGGCGGCCCTCGTGGTGCCCGGCGGCGAGTCGACGGTCGTGCGCGGCGAGTGGCGCGGCACCATCACGCGCGCCATGAGGGGCACCAACGGCTTCGGCTACGACCCGATCTTCGTCCCCGAGGGCCACGAGGTCACCTCAGCCGAACTCAGCCCCGAGGAGAAGGACGCGCTCTCCCACCGCGGCCGCGCGCTGAGGCTCCTGCTGCCGAACCTGAGGGCGTTGGCCTAGGTCCGTCGCGAGTGCCTCGCCCGGAGCCGGGCGAGGCGCCCGCGACGGCCGGCTCAGGCAGGCAGTTCGCGCAGCAGCTTGGCGACGTGGCCGGTGGCGCGGACGTTGTACATGGCCTTCGCGATCTTGCCCTCTGCGTCGACGAGGAACGTCGAGCGGATCACGCCGACCACCGTCCGGCCGTAGTTCTGCTTCTCGCCGTACGCGCCCCAGGCCGCCAGGACCGAGCGGTCCACATCGGACAGCAGCGGGAAGTTCAGGCCCTCGGCGGTGGCGAACTTGGCCAGCTTCTCCGGCTTGTCGGGGGAGATGCCGACCACGTCGTAGCCGGACTCGCCGAGCCCGCCGATGCTGTCGCGGAAGTCGCACGCCTGCTTCGTGCAGCCCGGCGTGCTGGCCGCCGGGTAGAAGTAGACGACGACCGATCGGCCCAGGTAGTCCGACAGGGAGACCGGCTTGCCCTCGCTGTCGGGGAGGGTGAACGCCGGCGCCTGGTCGCCGGGGGAGAGGCGCTTCTGCTCGCTCATGCCACCAGACGGTACTCAGGCCTGGCCTTCGAAGGTGGCGCTGGGTTCCTGGTCCGCGCCGTTCGGTTCCACGATGAGCCGCATGGTCACGGGCTCCTTCGGGGCCACGAACGCGAGGGTGAAGGTGGTGTCGCGACCCGGTGGGAGTTCGCGGACCGCGGTGGCGATGCCGTTGAGGCCCTGCACCGAGTCGATGACCTCCTGGGAGGTCCGGCCGTTCGTGAGGGCGCGGATCGACAGCTGCGTCGGGCGGTACTCCGTCTTGCTGCCGTTGTTGATCGTCACGGTGTACACGGCCATGCGGGGCGCCTGCGGGAACGCGGTGTCGCTCGGCTGCAACGACTTCGGCTGGGCGATGGTGATCGACAGGCCGGTGGTCCACACGTGCTGGGCGCCGAACGCGGTGTGCGGGCCCTCGGAGGGGACGTCGGCGACGCCGCCCTTGCGCACGGACGGGGTTTCGCCCGCTTGGGCCACGGGTGCGCTGACGAGATCGGGGGCGCCCGCACATCCCGCCACGGCCAAGGTCAGGCAGATGCCGACGGCCAGTTTGGCGAACTTCACGAACTCCCCTTTCCGCCCTGGCGGTGGGCGCGACTGCGACTGTCACCACCATGACGGTGTTTTGGGAAGCGCGGGGCCGTTTCGGGTGCTTGATTCGCACCTGGTGCCGGGATGTGGCCAAGCCGTGATGACCAGCGGCCGACGGCGTGGGCGGCGCCACAAGGGCACCACCCACACCGATCGCGGCGGCGGCCGAATTTTCGTGCTGCACTCCGGGCCCGAGGGCTCGGTAGTAGTTGAGCGCGTCGGGGGGCGTGCGCGCTCAACTACGACATCGCACGGTGTGCCAAAGGTGCTACAGCCCGTCCTCCGATTCACCCGTTCGGGTTAAGTGGTCACACGGCGACGGAACGGCCCGCCAGCTCCTTGACCAGCTCGTACGACCGGATCCGGTCGGCGTTGGAGTGCACCATCGTCGTGATCATCAGCTCGTCGGCGAGGGTCTCGTCGAGCAACTCCTCCAGCCCGGCCTCGACGGTCGCGGGGTCGCCGATGACCATCGAGGACGCGCGGCTCTCGATGAACATCCGCTCGATGTCGCTGTACTGGTACTCCGCCGCCTCTTCCGGCGACGGGAACAGACCGGGGTTGCCGCCGCGCAGCCGCAGGAACGCCAGACCGGACGGTCCCGCGATCCACCGGGCGTGCTCGGCGGTGTCGGCCGCGATCACGGCGGCGCAGACCATCGCGTACGGCTCCTGGAGCACGGCGGACGGCCGGAAGTTCTGCCGGTACAGCGCGAGCGCGGGCAGCGTGTTCTCCGCGCTGAAGTGGTGGGCGAACGCGAAGGGCAGGCCGAGCAGGCCCGCGACCTGGGCGCTGTAGCCGCTGGAACCCAGCAGCCACACCGGCGGCTTGTTGCCCGTGCTGGGCACCGCGGTGATGTCCTCGGTGCCGTCGAAGTAGCCCATCAGCTCGGTCAGCTGTTGCGGGAAGTCCTCCGCGGACAGCGTTCCGGCGGATCGGCGCAGCGCGCGGGCCGTCTTCTGGTCCGTGCCGGGCGCGCGGCCGATGCCGAGGTCGATGCGGTCGGGGTGCAGCGCGGTGAGCGTGCCGAACTGCTCGGCGACGACGAGCGGGGCGTGGTTGGGCAGCATCACGCCGCCGGAACCGACGCGCAGCGTGGTCGTGGCGGCGGCGACGTGGCCGATGAGGATCGCCGGGGCGGAACTGGCGATGCCCGGCATGCTGTGGTGCTCCGCGAGCCAGAACCGGTTGTAGCCCAGGCGCTCCACGTGCTGGGCGAGTTCGGTGGTGCCCCGCAGCGCCTCTGTCACGTTCGACCCGCTGCCGATCGTGGCCAGGTCGAGAACGGACAGCGGCACGTCGCGGAGTCGGCTCATGCCAAGCGCAACCGCGGGCACGGGCGGGAACATTCCCGCCCGTGCCGCCGGTCACAGGCGTCAGCCGCCGATGATGCGGTCCGCCAGGTAGACGGCCCTGGTCAGGCCGGTGATCCGCCGCGCGGACTCGTCCCAGGTGGTGCCCTCGGGTTCGAGCGTCAGCACGGCCATGATCCTGTCGCCGTACGTGCCGGTGGTGTGCATCGCGGGTCGGGTGAGGTCCGGGACGTCGGTGCGCGTCTCGGGGCCGTCCTTCGACGCGCCGAGGTCACGCCGGGGCTTCGGTTCGACGCACGGCCGCGGCGGCACGTCGCCGAACCGCGACCAGCCCTGCTTGAACGCCACCCGGCCGGGCACGGCGGACGGGATGCCGAACGACTGGTCGAACCCGTCGCTCGCGCACGTCGTCGCCTCGAACAGGTTGCCCATCACGAAGTCGCGAACGGGCGCGGGCGCGACCTCCAGGATGTGCCGGTAGATCGTCACGACGTCGGCCGCGCTGAGGGCCGTGTAGCCCCAGAAGCCGACGTTGACCGGAGGAGCGGTGTCGCGCAGCCCGAGCCGCACGACCGCGCGTTCCACGATCTTCTCCCAGCCGAGGCGCACCCACAGTTCGCTGGCCGCGTCGTCGTTGCTGGAGCGCAGCATCGGTACCAGCAGCGCGAGGTCCGCTTCCGGGATCGGCGTGGTCGCGCCGTTGGTCTCGAAGTAGTCCAACGCGATCAGGATCTTCACGACCGAGGCCGACCTGATCCGCTGGTGTTCGTTGAAGCGCAGGGTGGTGCGGCCGGAACCGCGGTCGTAGACCGCGAACGCGACCGTCACGTCCGACGGCACCGTTTCACGGGCGTCGACGGCCGGGTCCGCCCTGACAGGAGTCGCGGCGGCGGTCACCAGCGCGAACGCGAGGACCGTTGAAAGGATCTTGTGCACGCGGCCGAACCTAGCGCTGTGACGGAGGCGACGGAAGCGGGTTCGGGTCCCGTGCGTTCTACCCGGTGTGGCCAACGTGGACGTCGTGGTGATCGGGGCCGGGCAGGCGGGCCTGTCCTCCGGGTACTTCCTGCGGCGGGCCGGGGTCGAGCACGTCGTCCTGGACGCCGACAGCGGTCCCGGGGGCGCGTGGCGGCACCGCTGGCCGACGCTGCGGATGGCGACCGTGCACGGCATCCACGACCTGCCCGCGATGCCGTTCGAGGTCGTGGACGAGAGCGCTCCCGCCAACGAGGTGCTGCCCGCCTACTTCGCGGACTTCGAGCGGCGCAACGACATCCACGTGCGGCGGCCGGTGCCCGTGACCGCCGTCCGGAACGGCGACGACGGCAGGCTGCTGGTCGAGAGCGCCGACGAGACCTGGTCGGCCCGCGCGCTGATCAACGCCACGGGCACGTGGACCCACCCGTTCTGGCCGCACTACCCCGGCCAGGAGCTGTTCCGGGGCCGCCAACTGCACACCGCGAACTACGTGCGGCCCGAGGAGTTCGCCGGTCAGCACGTCATCGTCGTCGGCGGCGGGTCGTCGGCGATCCAGCTCCAGCTGGAGATCCAGCGGGTGGCCACGACCACGTGGGTGACCCGCCGCGAACCGCTGTTCACCGACGAGCCGTTCACCCACGACATCGGCCGCGCCGTGGTCGCCCGCGTCGACGAGGCCGTGCGCGCGGGCCGTCCGCCCGCCAGCGTCGTCAGCGTCACGGGCCTGTTCCGCACGCCGGAGGTGCGCGCCGCGCAGGAAGCGGGCCTGATGGACCGGGTGCCGATGTTCGACCGGATCACGCCGACCGGCGTCGCCTGGGACGACGGCCGCGAGGTCCGGGCCGACGCGATCCTGTGGAACACCGGCTTCCGCGCCGCGATCGACCACCTGGCCCCGCTGAAGCTCCGCGGACCCGGCGGCGGCATCAAGCTCGACGGCACCCGCGTCGTCGCCGATCCCCGCGTCCACCTGGTCGGCTACGGGCCGTCGGCCAGCACCGTCGGCGCGTCGCGGGCGGGCCGCGCGGCCGTGCGCGAGATCAGGGAACTGCTGGCCCCCGTGCCGATCGGCTGAGCTGACCGGGTTCGTCCGGCCGTCCGCCCCCGTGTCACGCTTGTCCACGGCTGCGCGGAACACGGGACGAGCGGGGGAACGGCCGGTGGGGAAAGCTGTTCGGCTCGTCGTCGGGCTGCTGCTCGGCTTCTGCGGCGCTGTCGTGGAACTCCCGCTGCTCGTCGTCGCCTGGTCGTCCGACCGGGTCGTGGCGCGGCTCGCGGACCTGGAGCGCCGGCGGTTGCTGGCGTTCCTCGGGATCGACAGCGCGGAGCCGCTGGACCGGCAGGCGCGGCGGTTCGTCGCGGTGCGGGCACCGGTCGGTCTGCTCGGCGGATTCGTGCTGGTGTGGCTGTTCTACGGCCTGTTCTGGGCCGGGGTCATCGTCTGGCGGCTGGTCACGGGCGCGCTGGACCTGTCGAACGTGGCCGAGCTCGGCTGGTCGGCGCTGGCGGGTGTGGTCCTGCTCTTCGTGGAGGCGCAGGGGATCCTCGGTGTCGTCGCGCTGGAGCGGAAGGTCTCGCACCGGTTCCTCGGGCCCGGTGAACGGGAACTGCTGCGGCAGCGGATCGAGCAGTTGGCGCTGAGCCGCGCGGGGATCGTGGACGCGGTGGACGCCGAGCGGCGGCGCATCGAACGCGACC
Source organism: Umezawaea sp. (assembly GCA_035559015.1). GTDB lineage: Bacteria > Actinomycetota > Actinomycetes > Mycobacteriales > Pseudonocardiaceae > Umezawaea. Next base: position 21,971 of record DATMCA010000293.1, read on the forward strand.
TGCACGACGGCGTCCAACAACGCCTGGTGGCGCTGGGGATGCTCCTCGGCCGCGCCCGGCGGAACCCGGCGAAGGCGGAGGACCTGCTGCGCCAGGCGCACGAGGAGTCCGCGCTGGTGCTGGAAGACCTGCGCGAGGTCGCGTGGCGGGTGTACCCGACGGCGCTGGACTCGTTGGGGCTGGAGGAGGCGCTGGCGGCCGTGGCGGACCGGTCGGCCATCCCGGTGCGCGTCGACGTCGAGCTGGGCGGTGCCTTGGCCGCGCACGTGGAGACGGCGGCGTACTTCGTGGTGTGCGAGGCGGTGACGAACGCGGCGAAGCACTCCGGGGCCGCCGCCATCACCGTGGAGGTCGGTCGGGACGAGGAGGTCGTGCGCGTGCGGGTCGAGGACGACGGTCGCGGGGGAGCGGACCCGCGCGGCGGAGGGCTCGCCGGGTTGGCGCGGCGGGTGTCCGCGCTGGACGGGCGGTTCACCGTGACCAGCCCGGTCGGTGGCCCGACCGAGATCACCGCGGAGCTGCCGTGCGGGTGATCCTGGCCGAGGACTCGACGCTGCTGCGCGAAGGGCTGGTGCGGCTGCTGGCCGAGGAGGGGCACGAGGTCGTCGCGGCGGTGGGCGACGGCGGCGCGCTGGTGCACGCGGTCGCCGCCCACCAGCCGGACGTGGTCGTGACGGACGTCCGGATGCCGCCGACGAACACCGACGAGGGTCTGCGCGCGGCGTTGGAGATCCGCCGCCGCTGGCCCGCCGTCGGGGTGCTGGTCCTGTCGCAGTACGTGGAGAAGCGGTACGCCGTCGACCTGCTCACCGGGCCCTCCGAGGGGGTCGGCTACCTGCTCAAGGACCGGGTCGTGCGGGTGGACGAGTTCCTCGACGCACTGCACCGCGTCGGCTCCGGCGGCGCCGCGTTCGACCCCGAGGTGGTGCGGCGGTTGCTGTCCCGCACCACCCGCGAACTCGGCGCGTTGACCCCGCGCGAACGGGAAGTGCTCTCCGCGATGGCCGAGGGCTGCACCAACGACACCATCGCCGCACGGCTGCACGTTTCGCGAAGCGCGGTGGAGAAGCACGTGGCGAGCGTCTTCGACAAGCTCGGTCTGTCCGGAGTGGACGGTTACAGCCGGAGGGTCCTGGCGGTGCTGCGCTACCTCGGGTCGTGACTGCCCTGCCTGCGCCTGTTCACCCTGGAGACGACGAACCAGGCGATGGCGATCCCGGTCAGCACCAGCACACCGGTGGACGCGAACCCCGCGTACTCCTCGACCAGGTGCCAGTTCTCGCCCAGCAGGTAGCCCGCCATGATCAGCGCGGTGTTCCAGACCAGGCTGCCCGACGCCGTCAGCACGAGGAACTTCGGCAGCGGCATCCGCTCGATGCCCGCGGGGATCGAGACCAGGCTGCGGAACACCGGGATCATCCGCCCGAAGAACACCGCCTTGGAGCCGTGCCTGCCGAACCAGTCCTCGGTCCTGTCCACGTCGGACACGTCGACCAGCGGCAACTTCTCCGCGATGGCCCGGATCCGGTCCCGCCCCAGCAGCACGCCCAGGTAGTACAGGGCCAACGCGCCGACCACGGAACCCGCGGTGGTCCACACGATCGCGGCGACCAGGCTCATCCCGCCCCGGCCGGCGGTGAAACCGGCCAGCGGCAGGAACAGTTCGCTGGGCAGCGGTGGGAACAGGTTCTCCAAGGCGATCGCGATGCCTGCGCCCGGCGCGCCGAGCGTCGTCATCAGCCCGGTGATCCACTCGACGACCGCTGTCACGGGGTTGCTCATGTCCTCCAAACTAGGAAACGGACCCTGAGGCCCACCATGGAGGCGACCGCACAGTCGTGGTGTGGTTCTCCTCAGTCGTTACCCGCCGCGTGATCGGCCAAACCGCGCACGCAGCGCTCCATGATCCGCTGCAACGCCCGCCGGTAGAGCGGGCCGGTGCCGGGGACGACCGGCCGGAACGACGAGTGCCAGCGGATCCGCGTGCCGTCGCCGTCCGGTTCGAGGTCCACGGACGCCCGGTAGTCCCGCACCGCCAACCCGGACAGCAGCACGTACCCCAACCTGCGGTTCGGCACCAGTTCCACGATCTCCTCGCGGCTCACGACGGGCTTCGGGAACCGCTTCGTCCGGAACACCCGGACCGCCCCGACGCCCTCCCTCTCGGTGGTCCCTTCCCGCTCCAGTTCGAACGAGTCCAGGGGCGACCACCCCGGCCAGGAGGCCCCGTCCCGCACCAGCGCGTACACCCGCTCCGGACGCGCTGTCGTCCGCGCGGTGGCGTCCACTCTCTGTACCATGTGGTACATGTACCATCCGGTACATGTCGGGACAAGGGGATCGCCTGCTGGCCGCCGTGGTCGAGCACATCGCCGAGCACGGTCTGGCCGACCAGAGCCTGCGCTCGCTCGCGACCGCCGTCGGCACCAGCCACCGGATGCTCAGCTACCACTTCGGCAACAAGGAGGGCCTGCTGGTGGCCGTGGTCCGCGCCGTCGAGGAGAACCAGCGCCGAGCGCTCGCCGACCTCACCGCCGACCGCGACAGCAGCCCGGCCGACCTGGCCCGCCGGTTCTGGCAGCGCCTGACCGACCCCGCCCTGCGCGCCCACGAACGCCTCTTCTTCGAGCTCTACGGCCAGGCCGTCCAGGGCCGCCCCGGCACCAGCGCGCTGCTGGACGGCATCGTCGACTCCTGGGTCGAACCCCTGGCCGCGTACGAGCACAGCACCGGCGTGCCGCTCCCGGAGGCCCGCGCCCGTGCCCGCCTGGGCCTGGCCGTGGCACGTGGCCTGCTGCTGGACCTGGTGGCCACCAACGACCTCGACGGCGTGAACGCGGCCATGGAGCAGTTCATCGCCTTCCACGAACGATCTCGCGCGTGAGCCGGTCCAGCCGCGCGGCGTCGCCGGGGTCGAACGTCCGCAACGACGGGTCGACCGGCCTGCCCCGGTCGTTCGGGTGGAACCCGACACCCGGCGGCTCGTCGATCAGCCGGAGCACGGGCCGGATCGCGTCGTCCACCGACCGCGCGGCGACCTTCTCCAGCAGCCGGACGACGGCCCGCATCGGTTGGGCCATCTGGGAAATCGCGTTGGTCCTGGTGAAACCGGGGTGGAAGAGCACGTAGGAGGTCCGCTCCCCGGCCGACACGCCCAGCAGGTCGTTCATCCGCCCCGCCTGCATCTGCGCCTTCGTCGCGGAATACCCGCGTTCGAGCTGCGGGTCGTCCCAGTGCACCCGTCCCGCGCTGGTCCCCGGCGCGGAGAACGCCACCACCATCCCGGCGTCCACCCCGTGCGCCAACAGGAACCGGCTCAGGTAGTACAACGCGAACGTGGCCTCCAACCCGTCGGCCGTCACGACCCGCTCCGGGTTGAACCGCGCGGCGGTCAACACCAGCACGTCGACCCGGTCGGGCAGTTCGGCCACCACCCGGTCGACCTCGGCGATCACGCTCAGATCGGCCTTGATGAACTCCACCGGTCCAGACAGGCCCTTCCGGGTGCTGCTCCCGACGGCGATGACGGTGTCCCCGGCCACCGCCCGTGCTTCGGCGATCCCGCGCCCCATGCCGTCCGTACCGCCGGCGACCACGATCGTTCTTCCCATAACCTCACTGTCGAGCAGCTCCCGGTGACGCGGAAGGAGGCACATCGATGTGCCCACCGGCCATGACCCTGTCCACGCCGGTGCCGCTGGCGGAGCACCGCGCCTGTCCGGTCACCGATGTGCTGCACCGCGTGGGCGACCGCTGGAGCGTCGTCGTCATCGTGCTGCTCGGCGGGAAACCCTTCCGCTTCAACGAGTTGCACCGCTCGATCGAGGGCATCAGCCAGCGCATGCTCACCCGCACCCTGCGCGGCCTGGAGCACGAGGGCCTGGTGAGCCGCACCGTCTTCCCGACCAACCCGCCGGGCGTCGAGTACACCCTGACGGAGCTGGGCGAGTCCCTCCTGGTGCCGTTGTCCGCCCTCGCCCGGTGGGCGGTGGAGCACCACGAGGAACTCGCCGCGAAGCCGTAGCGCTAGCGCACCAGCAAGCCCCCGAGCGCCGCCTCGGCGACCGCCTCGGCCTCCCGACGCCCCAACGGCACGTGCCCGCTGAGCAGCCGGAACACCAGGGGCCCGAACAGGAGGTCGATCGCCGTCTCCACGTCGACCTCCTCGCGGACCTCCCCGCGCTCCGCCGCCCGCCGCCACAGCACCGCCACCGCCTCCCGTCGACCGGTCAGGAAGAACTCCCGGAAGTAAGGCGCCCCAACGGGATCCGTCACGCAGGCGGCCAGCAGTTGCGCGAAGGTCCCCCCGGCGTGGCTGGCGTAGAACTCGCTGACCAACCGCACCTGCTCGGTGAAGTCGCCAACGGCGCTACCGGTGTCCGGCAACGGCACCGCGCCGGCCATCTCGACCCCGAAGGCCTCCGCCGCGACGGCCGTGCGGCTGGGCCAGTGCTTGTAGATCGTCGCCTTGCTGACCCCGGACCGGGCGCTGATCGCGTCCACGGTCGCCGCGGGCAACCCGCCTTCGGCCAGCAGCGCGCACGTGGCCGCGAGGACGGACTCCCGAGCCCGGACGCTCTGCGGCCTCAACGGCCGGCGCTCACGACGACAGCGAGGCGAACTCGGCGTCCGTCAGCTCGACGGACCGGGCGGCCAGGTTGTCCTCCAGGTGCGCGATCGAGGCCGTGCCGGGGATCGGCAGCACCACGGGGGAGCGCTTGAGCAGCCACGCGAGGGCGAGCTGCGAGCGGGTGGCACCGCGCTGCGCGGCGAGGACGTCGAACGGGCCGCCGTCCTCGAGGAGCTTGCCCTTGGCGAGCGGGCTGTACGGGATGAAGGCGATCCCGTTGGCCGTGCAGTGGTCGAGCACCGCTTCGGAGTCCCGCAGGGTCAGGTTGTAGCGGTTCTGCACCGACGCGATGGTCGCGAACGCGCCCGCTGCCTTGACCTCGTCGACGGTCACCTCGCTCAGCCCGATGTGCCGGATCTTGCCCTCCTGCTGGAGCAGCGCGAGTTCCCCGACCTGGTCGGCCAGCGCCACCTCCGGGTCGATGCGGTGCAGCTGGAGCAGGTCGATCCGCTCCAGGCCGAGGTGGCGCAGGCTCAGTTCGACCTGCTGGCGCAGGTAGGCGGGGCGGCCGACGGCGGTCCACCGACCGGGGCCCTGGCGGGTGAAGCCGACCTTGGTCGCGATGACGAGGTCGTCGGCGTAGGGGTGCAGAGCCTCCTTGATGAGCAGGTCGGCGACGTTCGGGCCGTACGCGTCGGCCGTGTCGATCAGCGTTACGCCCAGCTCGACCGCGCGCCGCAACACGGCGACCGCGCCTTCGGGGTCGAGGGACTCGCCCCACACGCCGGGGCCGGGGAGCTGCATCGCGCCGTAGCCGAGGCGGGACACTTCGAGGTCGCCGCCGATGGTGAACGTGCTGGTCATCGTGTTCTCCCAAAAGTAAACTGAACGTACAGTTCACCTTACGCCGATGTCCGCCGGTTCGCTACAGCCAGGCTTCGTCGTCGGTGGCCCTGGCCAGCACCCGCTGGAGCAGCACGCGCAGCGCCTCCCGGTCCCGCGCCGAGACCCCGCGCAGGAACTCGGCCTCCGCGCGGGCCAGCGGACCGTGCGCGTCGGCCAGCAGCCGTTCGGTGCCCGGTGTCAGCGAGAGCCTGCGGGTGCGCCCGGACGCGCCCGGCTCGCGCACGAGGTGCCCGCCGCGCTCCAGCTCGTCCACCATCCCGTGCAGGGACTGCCGGGTGATCCCCAGTTGTCGGGCCAGTTCGGTGATCGTCAGCTCCGGCTCGACGCGGAGCTGCGCGAGCAGGCCGAACTGCCGGACGGTCAGCCCGTACCGGCGGAGCTCCGCGTCGGCCAGGCGGGACGCGATCGTGTGGGCGTAGGCGAGCAGGTACGGAATGGGCGGACGCACGTCCCGATTGTCAGGCACCCTGACGGAAACGTGAAATGTTGCCCTATTCTTCTCGGGCTCTCGCAGCCCATCCATCGTCGAACCGGCACTCCAGCGTGGCTGGCGCATGCCCGGAATCAGGAGGTTTCGTTGATCCGCACACGGGGGCTGACCAGGAATTTCAAGGTAAAACGTCAGGTTGTGGAAGCGGTGAGGGGGCTCGACCTCGACGTCGAGAAAGGAGAACTGGTCGCCTTTCTCGGCCCGAACGGCGCGGGCAAGTCGACGTCCCTCCGAATGTTGACGACTCTTCTGCGGCCCACGTCCGGGGAAGCCCGGATCGCGGGCCACGACGTCCGCACCGACCCGGCCGCCGTCCGCAGGCGCATCGGGTACGTCGGCCAGGGCAACGGCGCCGGACCGTACTTCCGGGTCCGCGACGAACTCGTGACCCAGGGCCGCTGCTACGGGTTCAGCGCCGCGGTGTCCCGGCGGCGCGCGGACGACCTGCTCGGCACGATGGAACTGGAGGACCTGGCCAACCGCGACGCGGGCTCGCTGTCCGGCGGCCAACGGCGTCGGCTCGACATCGCGCTCGGCCTCGTGCACCAGCCGGACCTGCTGTTCCTGGACGAGCCGTCGTCCGGCCTCGACCCGCAGAACCGGGCGAACCTGTGGGAGCACGTCCTGCGGCTCCGCGACCGGCTCGGCACGACCGTCTTCCTCACCACCCACTACCTGGAGGAGGCCGACACCAAGGCGGAACGGGTCGTCGTGATCGACCACGGGCGGATCATCGCCGACGGCACGGCCGAACGCCTCAAGGCCGACCTCGCGGGCGACCACGTCACCGTCCGGACCGACAACCCGGCGCGGACCGCGCGGATCGCCGAACGGATGCCGTCCACGCGAGGTGTGGCGATCGACGGCGACGCGGTGCGGGTGGGGGTGCCCGACGGTTCGGCCGTGCTGCCCGTGCTGCTGCGCGCGCTGGACGCCGCCACGGTGGACGTGCGGACCGCGGAGGTCCAGCGGCCGACGCTCGACGACGTGTTTCTCGGCCTGACTGGCCGCTCGCTCCGCGACGACACCACCAACCCCACCACCCCGACGCCCCGGTAGGAGATCCATGCAGTTCTCAACCGACGTCGTGATCTCGCTACGCCGCGAGACCGCTCCACTGCTCCGCAACTGGTACTACGTGTTGTTCGGCCTGATGCAGCCGCTCCTGTACCTCGGGCTTT
>DATMCA010000294.1:0-2712 GCA_035559015.1 Umezawaea sp.
GACGAGCGTGAACAAGACCTTGGAACTCCCGCGGGTGGAGGACACCGAGGCGTTCGGCGAACGGTTGGGCAAGCTCCTCCAGGGCGGTGACCTGTTGCTGCTGGCGGGGCCGCTGGGCGCGGGCAAGACGGCGCTGGTGCGGGGCCTGGCCGTGGGGCTGGGCGTCACCGGCCGGGTCAGCTCGCCCACGTTCGTCATCGCGCGGGTCCACGAGCCCGCCGAGGGCGGCCGGGGCATCACCCTGGTCCACGTCGACGCCTACCGGCTGGGCGGCGACCTCGAAGAGCTGGACGACCTCGACCTGGACACCGACCTGGTCGACTCCGTCGTGGCGGTCGAGTGGGGCGAGGGCGCGGCCGAACGCCTCTCCGAGGACCACCTCCTCATCCGCCTGGAACGCCGCGAGGACGACGTGCGCCTCGCCCACCTGCTCCCGCACGGTTCCTGGGTGGACCGCGAACTCCCCTAGGGCCCGGCGATCCCCCTGACCACGCCCAGTTCCACGAGGTCCTGCGGGCGCAGCTTGAGCTGGTCGGCAGTGGCCGTCACCTGCGACGGATCGCGCTTCAGGATCGCGGCGGCGAGTTCGGGCGCGATCACGGAGAAGTAGGCGTCGGGCGCGATCCACGTCTGGTCCGGCGACGCCAGGGCCAGTGCTCCGCCGGACCCGCCTTCGCCGACGACGAGCGTCGTGACGGGCACCCGCGCGGCGGCCAGCGTGCCGAACAGCTCGGCGATGGCCGGTCCGACGCCCGCGCGTTCGGCGGCGGCGTCGTTGGCGGCTCCGGGGGTGTCCACCAGCGTCAGCACCGGCAGCCCGAGCCGTTCGGCGAGCCGGATGACCCGGCTCGCGGTCCGGAACCCGGCGGGCGTGTTGGCGGTCCCGGTCTGCGCCGCGTAGACCACGGACCGGCCCTCGTGCAGCCCGATCCCGCAGAGCATCCCCGGATCGACCCCGCCGGCCCGGTCACCGCTGAACGGGACCCGCGCGGAGAAGTAGTCGTCCAGGTAGGCCGTGGCGCGAGGCCGTCGGGGGTCTCGCGCCCGTTCCACGGCCGACCACCCGTCGGCGGGCAGGTCCGTCGCGCCCAGCACGCGGGGCACCGAGGCGGGGCGCAGGTCGCCGCCCATCAGCAGCGGCAGCAGCGCCCCCAGCACGCCGCCCAGTTCGGCGGGCTCGACGACGAGGTCCACGGCACCCGCCGCGAACTGGCCCTCGCTGGTGTAGGCGGGGTCGTCCATGTCCGCCGCGGGCCGCACCCGTGACCCGGCGAAGCCGACCTGCGCACCCGGAACGGCCAGCACCACGTCGGCGCCCGCCCCCAGCGAAGCCCAGATCCCGCCGGTCGTCGGGTCGCACAGCACGGACACGTGCGGCAGCCCGACCTCGGCGTGCCGCGCGCACAGCCCGGAGATCCGCTGCAACTGGCGCAGCGACGCCATGCCCTCCTGCATCCGGCTGCCGCCGGTGGCGATGACCGACACCACGGGCAGGCCCTCCGCCCCGGCCTCGGTGAACGCCTCCTCGATCAAGTCACCGGTGGCCGTGCCGACGGAGCCGCCGAGGAACCGGAAGTCGAACGAGATGGCCACGGCGTCACCCCGCCGTTCCCACGACACCGACTCGTCGCCGCCGGTCTTCGACCGGGCCCGACCCAGTTGGGCGCCGTAACCCGCCCAGCCCAACGGGTTCATGCGCCGAGGGAACGCTTGAGGACCTTGCCCATGTCGTTGCGCGGCAACGCTTCCAGGAACCTCACGACCCGCGGCCGCTTGTGCGGGGACAGGAGCTTCGCCACGTGGTCGGCCAGTTCGGCCTCGGTCGGGAACTCGCCGGTCGCGGGCACGATCCACGCCACGATCCGCTCACCGAGGTCCTCGTCCGGCTCGCCGGTGACGGCCGCCTCGGCCACGCCGGGGTGTTCCAGCAGGGCGTTCTCGATCTCGCCCGCGCCGATCTTGTACCCGCCGCTCTTGATCAGGTCGGTGGCCCGGCGGCCGACGATCCGCACGTACCCGTCCGGGTCCAGCACGGCCATGTCGCCGGTCCGGAACCACCCGTCCACGAACGCGGCGGCCGTGGCGTCGGGCCGGTTCAGGTACTCCAGGAACAGGTTCGGCCCGCGCACCTCGATCTCGCCGATCTCGCTCCCGTCGTTGACGAGCCTGACCTCGACACCGTCGAGTGGCAGCCCGACGGTCCCCGGCCGACGGTCGCCGGACGCGCGGACGCTGGTGTTCATCAGCGTCTCGCTCATCCCGTACCGCTCGACGACCTCCTGCCCGGTGGCCGCCGTGATCCGCGCGTGCACGGTCGCGGGCAGGGCGGCGGACCCGGACACCAGCAGTCGAGCCGCGGAGAACCCGGCCGCCAACGACGGGTCGGCCTCCACCTCGGCGGCGATCCGCGAGTACATCGTCGGCACGCCGAACATCACCCCGCCGCCGCTCAACGCCTCCGAGGCCGCGGCGACGGAGAACTTCCCGAGGTGCTTCACGGTCCCGCCGCGCCGCAGCGGCCCGAGCACCCCGACCCCCAGCCCGTGCACGTGGAACAGCGGCAGCGCGTGCACCACCACGTCCTCGGCGGTCCACTCCCAGGCGGTCGCCAGCGCGTCGAGGTTGCTGCTCAGGGCCCGGTGGGGGAGCACCACGCCCTTGGGCGGACCGGTGGTCCCGGACGTGTAGATGATCAGCGCGGGGGTCTCGGGG
>DATMCA010000295.1:0-2148 GCA_035559015.1 Umezawaea sp.
CCGCCCTGTCAAGAATGGGTCAGTCGGCGCACGCAGACGGCCGTGAACGTCGCGTGTTTGACAGCTCGGACGGCTCCGGATCCATCCCGGCGATCATCGTCCCGGTCCAGGCCCGGGTCGAGGCCACCAACACCGGACGGCGGCTGCTGGTCGCGTCCCGGCCGCCGCCGGGTTCGAGTTGGTCGTTTTCGGCCAGATCCTGGCGAGCAGGGCCAGTCACCGCGTGGGATCGCGGTCGAGGAATCCGACGCGCAACTGTTGCAGGCTGCGCGAAAGCAGGCGGGAGACGTGCATTTGCGAGATCCCGAGCTTCTGCCCGATCTGGGTCTGCGTCATGTCTCCGAAGAACCGCATAATGACGATGGCCCGGTCCCGTTCCGGTAGTGCATCCGAGATCGTCTTGGCTGGCAGAATTCCGAGCGGCTGTCGGCGAAGGGCGTCGCTCATCGGTGCGGCCAGCTCTGCGGGGGCTGGTTGGGCGGCCAAACCTGGCCTACGTCGACGAGCAGCCGATGATGTGCCAGCCGCGACAGGCGATGGAGCATTTGGTGCACGGCGACGAGCGAGACAGAGCCGATCTTGTTTCAGGCGGCTGCAGGCCGCCCGTATGCGCAGCGAGTAGCGCCCGCACACCGCCCGCGCGTCGGGCGCGACCGTCCGACCCGCGCGAGAATAGTCGTAATGACGAGCCAACCCGATCGCCGCGAACGGCTGCTCGCCGTGGTCGAGCGGGACGGGCTGCGATGCGTGTGGTGTCGACGGCTGTGCACGGGCGCGGTGTGCCCGACCACCGACCACCTCGTCCCCAAGGTGAAGGGCGGCCCGTCGTGGCTGGAGAACGAGGTGCTCGCTTGTGGGCGGTGCAATCGGCACCGTGGCCACCGCAGCCCCCTCGACTGGCTGGACGAGTGCGAACGCCGCGGCTGGGAGCCTGACGTCGATGCGGTATCGAGCGCGCTTGCCGCGTTGGAGCGGGCCATTGCCGAACGAGGTGGCCAGCGCAGGGCTCGTCCGTACCTCAACAGTCAGCAGCGCAGGCTCGCGCGCCGGGCGGCCGTTAGGCGGACTAGAGCGTGTCCCGCGGATCATGAGGGCTGGATGCGGTAGGTCCTTCTTGTGCTGCATCGTCATGATCTGACCGATGAGGAATGGAGTCGGCTGGAGCGGCTGTTGCCCGAGCAGACCCCGCGTCGTGGTGGGCGGTGGGCGGATCACCGAACGATCCTCAATGGGATGTTCTGGCGGACCCGCTGTGGTGTCCCGTGGCGGGACGTGCCGCCGTCGTTCGGGTCGTGGAAGACCGTCTACAACCGGCATCGCCGCTGGTCAGGTGACGGCACCCTGATCAAGATCTTGGACGAGTTGCGCGCTGGGACCGATGTGACCGAAGGCCCGGATTGGGCGATCGGGGTGGATGGAGCGGTGGTCCGAGCCCATCAACATGCCGCCGGTGCCCGCTACGCCCCGCCCGCCGACATCTCCGCGGAGGTTGTCGCGACGACCGAGTTGGACACAGGGGGGCGGGTCGAATGACAAGAAATCGAGCGCCGAGCCCGACCCGGCGGAGGGGAAGTCGACGGCCCGGGCGGGGAGGCCGAGCCGGGAAGCCATCGGGCGGTCCCGGGGCGGGTTGACCAGCAAGATTCACCTGGCCGCCGACCGTCGGTGTCGGCCGATCTCGCGGGTCACCAGTGCCGGGCAGCGGCACGACAGCCTCGGGCTACAGCCGGTGATGGCCGCGATCCGGATCCGCCGCCGTGGACCCGGCCGGCCACGGACCCGACCCGGCCGGGTGCTGGGCGACAAGGCCTACTCCAGCCGCGGGATCCGCGCCTACCTGCGCAAACGCCGGATCAAGGCCACCATCCCCGAACCCGCGGACCAGAAGAAGAACCGGCTGCGGCGAGGCAGCACCGGCGGGCGGCCACCCCGGTTCGACAGCGAGATCTACAAGCAGCGCAACGTCGTCGAACGCGCCATCAACAAGCTCAAGGCCCATCGGGCGGTAGCCACCCGCTACGACAAACGCGACTACACGTTCCGCGGAACCATCGACCTCGCCTCGATCAGGATCTGGCTCCGCGACCCCGTCCCATGATCCGCGGGACAGGCTCTAATCCCGGTGTGTGGGTCCGCCCGCGTGCCGAG
>DATMCA010000296.1:0-4043 GCA_035559015.1 Umezawaea sp.
GCCGGAACTGGTCGAGGCCGGCGGCGCGTTCAACCGGATGGCGGCACGGATAGGCCAGTTGGTCGCATCGGAGCGCGAGGTTCTCGCGGATTTGTCGCACCGGCTGCGCACGCCGCTGACGGCATTGCGGCTCGATTCCGAAACCCTCGGTACCGACAGCAGCGCGAATCGCGTCCGACAGGCCGTGCACGCGCTGGAGCGCGAGGTCAACGAACTCATCCGCGCGGCCCGCCGGGAACTCGCCGACCCGGACAGCAACCGGTGCGACGCGGCCCTCGTGGTGCAGGACCGGTTGGTGTTCTGGTCCGCGCTGGCCGACGACCAGCAACGCCTGTGGAACCTCCGGGGCACCGAGAAGCGGGCCATGGTGGGGCTCGCCAGGTCCGACCTGGCGGCCGCGATGGACGCCGTGATCGGCAACATCTTCCGCCACACGCCGGAGGGCACGAACTTCGTCGTCGCCCTGTTCCACCAGGCAGAACGCGTGGTGATCGTGATCGAGGACGCCGGTCCCGGCATCCCGGACACGGCCGCCGCGATGCGCCGGGGCGTGAGCGGCGCGGGGTCGACCGGGCTGGGCATGGACATCGTCCGCCGGGCCGCCGAGGCGACCGGCGGATCGCTGCGGATCGACCGCGGTCCGCTGGGCGGCACGCGGGTCCAGCTGCGCCTGACCAGGTTGCCGGACTGATCACGCCATTTCTTTAATTATCCTGATGGCAACATTAAATGTACCATAAATAATTGTTCCTTGACATTGTTTTGAATGCGACTAGTGTTTTGCGAGGTCTTTGTTTCCGCTTATGCCGCAGAAGAGGAACCTCGCCGTGCCACGCACCACAACCGTCCTCCGCCCGCTCCTGCTGGCCGTCAGCGCAGTCGTGCTGGTCGCCGGATGCGAAGGCGGTGGCACGGTCGGTGCGGGCGGTGGGGCCGGCGGCAGCGGCTTCGTGACCCAGCTGCCGAGCACGACGGCCACGGCTCCCTCCACGGACGGGCTGGTCGGGTCGGGGTCCTCCTCGCCGTCCACGACCAGCAGCGCGGCGGCCAGCAGCAGTGCCGAGTCGTCCGCGCCGCCGACCACCACCACGACGACCACCACCAGCGAGACCTCCACGGTCGCCGCGCCTCCGCCGAACACGACGGAGAAGCCCGCCGACCCGCCCGTGGAGCAGGACCCGTCGCCCAGCGCGCCCACCGCCCAGGAGGCGAAGGTCCTGGAGATCACCAACCAGGAGCGCGCCACCGCCGGGTGCGCCGCCCTCAAGCTCGACGACCGCCTCACCGCGTCCGCCCGCGGCCACAGCGTGGACATGGCCACCCAGAACTACTTCGACCACGTGTCGAAGGACGGCCGCACGTTCGTCGACCGCATCAAGAACGCCGGCTTCCCCAACCCCGCCGCGGAGAACATCGCCGCGGGCCAGCAAACCCCCGAGGCCGTCATGAAGAGCTGGATGGAGTCGGCGGGCCACCGCGCGAACATCCTCAACTGCGACCTCAAGTTCCTCGGCGTCGGAGTCGGCAAGGGTGGCAAGTTCGGCATCTACTGGACCCAGAACTTCGGCCGGTAGCTGGTTCTTCTGAAGGCGCCGGCCTTCGGAAGCTTCTACCCCCAAGATCTCAGGCACCCCGAGCCCTGCACTCGGGGTGCCTGTCTTTTCGTCCCCGCTCACTCCCCGGGCGAGTGCAACTCGTCCAGCACCAGCACGGTGTGGCTGGACGTCACGTCCGGCATCGTCTGCAACCGGTTGAGCACCAGGTCCCGCAGGCTGTGCGCGTCCGGCGCCCGCACCAGCAGCACGAGGTCGTAGTCGCCGGACACCAGCGCGCCGTGCCACACCTCGGGGATCTCCAGGATCCGCCGCCGCACCGCCTTCCACGAGTGCTGGCTGATCTTCAGGTACACGTACGCCGAGATCCCGAACCCGTACCGCTCCGGGTCCACGTCGGCGCTGTACCCGGTGATCACCTTGTCCCGGTGCAGCCGGTCCACGCGCGAGTACGCGCTCGCGCGCGAGATGTGCAGCCGTTCGGCCAGCGCCCGCATCGACAGCCGACCGTCGCCGCGCAGCTCCTCCACGATGCGCCGGTCGGTGTCGTCCAGGGGGTCCAGACGTCCAGTCGACGCGGTGTTCACACGTGGCTTGGTGGGCATCTGGCCACGATAACCGCCGCTCACGGCCGTTCGTCCAGGGAAACGGCCCAGATCTAGAACATTGGCTGTGACCCGGTTCACCATGAGCCTCACCCTGGCCCGAGGAGGACACATGGCACGCACCAGCCTGCCCGCGCGGGAGCGTTCGCTGCTCCCGACGGACGCGCCGTTGTCCCTGCTGACGAAGACCGGCCTGCCGGTCGTCGACCCCGAGCTGGCGATGCCGGACGACGACGTGCTGCTGGAGCTGCACCGCCGCATGGTCGTCGGCCGCCGCTTCGACACCCAGGCCACCGCGCTGACCCGCCAGGGCCGGCTCGCGGTCTACCCGTCGAGCCGGGGCCAGGAGGCGTGCGAGGTCGGGTCGGTGCTGGCGCTGCGCGAGCAGGACTGGCTGTTCCCGACCTACCGGGACTCGGTCGCGCTGGTGACCAGGGGAGTGCCCGCGGTGGAGACGTTGACCCTGCTCCAGGGCGGCTGGCACGCGGGCTACGACCCGCACGAGCACCGGGTCGCGCCGCAGTGCACGCCGTTGGCCACCAACACGCTGCACGCCGTCGGCCTCGCGCACGCCGCGAAGCTCAAGGGCGAGGACACCGTGGCGCTGGTGCTGGTCGGCGACGGCGCCACCAGCGAGGGCGACACGCACGAGGCACTGAACTTCGCCGCGGTGTGGCAGGCGCCCGTGGTGTTCCTGGTGCAGAACAACGGCTACGCGATCAGCGTGCCCATGAGCAAGCAGAACGTCGCGCCCTCGTTGGCGCACAAGGGCGTCGGCTACGGCGTGCCGTCGGTGCTGGTCGACGGCAACGACCCGGCGGCCGTGTACGCCGTGGTGCGCGACGCCGTCCGCGCGGCCGCCGAGGGCGGTGGCCCGACGCTGATCGAGGCCCTGACCTACCGGGTCGAGGCGCACACCAACGCCGACGACGCGACCCGCTACCGCGACGCCGACGAGGTGGCCGCGTGGCTGGACCGCGACCCCGTCGACCGCATCGAGGCCTACCTGTCCGCGCGCGGACTGCTGGACGACGCCCGCCGCGCGTCCGTCGCCGCGGAGGCCGAGGCCTACGCCGCGAGCGTGCGCGAGGTGATGAACGCCGACGTCGAGGTCGACCCGGCCGAGCTGTTCGAGCACGTCTACGCCGAGCCGACCCGGCAGTTGCGGGAGCAGGCCGCGATGCTCGCGGAGGAACTGGCATGAGCACGCTGTCCATGTCCGGCGCGCTGAACATGGCGCTCGCCGACGCCCTCGAAGCCGACGAGCGCGTGCTCGTCTTCGGCGAGGACGTCGGCCCGCTCGGCGGGGTCTTCCGGATCACCGACGGGCTGGCCGCGCGGTTCGGCGACCGGCGCGTGTTCGACACCCCGCTGGCCGAGTCCGGCATCGTCGGCACCGCGATCGGCATGGCCATGAACGGCATGCGCCCGGTCGTGGAGATGCAGTTCGACGCGTTCGCGTACCCGGCGTTCGAGCAGATCACCAGCCACCTGGCCAAGATGCGCAACCGCACGCGCGGCAAGGTGGAGGTGCCGGTCGTCATCCGCATCCCCTACGGCGGTGGCATCGGCGGCGTGGAGCACCACTGCGACTCCTCCGAGGCCTACTACACGCACACGTCCGGGCTGCGGGTCGTCACGCCCGGCACCCCGCAGGACGGCTACGACCTGCTGCGCGACGCGATCGACTCGCCGGACCCGGTGATCTTCCTCGAACCCAAGCGCCGCTACTGGTCCAAGGGCGAGGTGGTCCCGGACCAGCGGCGGATCGGCTTCGACCGGGCGCTGGTCCGCAAGCCGGGCAACGACGTCACGCTGATCGCGTACGGCCCGATGGTCGCGACCGCGCTGGAGACCGCCGAGGCCGCGAAGGAGGAGGGCTGGG
>DATMCA010000297.1:0-3037 GCA_035559015.1 Umezawaea sp.
CGGTGCTGAGCACGATCGCGGCGGCCAGCGCGAGGTCGTCGCGCGAGGCGGACGCGATGCGGCCGTTCCCGGCGGCGGTGACGAGCGCGCCGCGCTCGTACGCGCCGGGCAGCTGGAACGTGTAGTTCTCGTGGTACATCCCGTTGCGGAGGAACGTGAACGGGATGCCGCAGGACCGGATCAGCGCCTCGGTCTCGCGGTGCACCCGCGCCAGGGACAGCGGGGACGTGGGGGCGTCGACGACGCTGCTGTAGACGAGGTGGCCGACGCCGGCGTCGGCCGCGACGCGCACCGCGTTGGCCTGCTTGGTGATCCGCACGTCGTCGGGGCCGTCGGCGGAGATGAGCAGCAGCCGGTCGACGCCGTCGAAGTCCAGCTCGTCGGGCCGGTCGAAGTCGCCCCGGCGGACCTCGACCCCCCTGGCGGCGAGCGCCGAGGCCTTCGCGGGGTCCCGCACCGAGATCGCGACCTCGGTGGCCGGCACCCGCGCCAGCAGGTGTCCGATGGTCAGTCCGCCGAGGTTGCCGGTCGCTCCGGTGATCAAAGTCGTCATGCGGCAGACGCTAGGAGTCGACCTGTTCTTTCGTAAGTACCCACCTTTTCCTTCGATACTGTCGATTTGGTTAGTATCCAGCTCATGGGCCACATCACCGATGTCTACGACCGGAACTGCCCGTCCCGTGCCGTCGTCGGCGTGGTCGCGAGCCACTGGGGGTCCCTGGTGCTGGGCGCGCTGCTGAGCGGCACGCTGCGATTCGGCGAGCTGCGCCGCGCGGTCGGCGGGATCAGCGAGAAGATGCTCGCCCAGACGCTCCAGGCCCTGGAGCGCAACGGCCTGGTGCACCGCGAGGTCCACCCGGTGATCCCGCCGCACGTCGACTACAGCCTCACCCCGCTTGGCGTGGAGGTGTCGAAGCAGATCCGCGGGCTGTTCGACTGGATCAACGGCAACATGCCCGCGATCGCGTCCGCCCAGCAGACCTACGACAGCTCACGCGGCTAGGCCCGTGAGCACCGCGACCTGCTCCGCCGCCGGCAGGAACGCGCCGACGCCGAACAACGTGGTGGCGTCCTCGCGGAGCGGGGAGCAGCAGACCGCCGAAAACGCCGGCCGCGGCCGTCACAAAAGTGCGACGCCTCACTACCAGACCTCCTATGTCGGATCGATCAAGTGGCAGCGCTGGCGGCGACAAGTCCCATTGGGCCGCGCCAGAGATCGGATGAAGAGGCTCACTGTTCGGCGAATAGCACGTGAATTCCAGGTGAGCTTTGTCAGAATGGGGGTATGACGCAGCCATTCACGGACGACCTGCATCCGGCCCTGCCGTATCCGGGCACCCGGCCGGATGCCTGCTTCGTCCACCTCGACGGCGAGGGCTGGCCGGTCACCCCGGACCCCTCGACCGACTCCGGGTGGCGGGTCGCCCCGGACGGGCGGGACCTCGACGACTGGCTCGCCGACCACGGCGAACCGCCCCTCGCGGGCCGGATGCCGGTGCTCGCCTACGGGTCGAACGCGAACCCGGCGAAGGTGACCTGGCTCCGCGAGGAGATGGGCCTGACCGGCCCCGCGGTCGTCCTGCGGGCCCGCTGCGAGGGCATCGCGGCGGTCTGGGCGGCGGGCCTGCGAGCGCGCGACGGTGAACGGCCGGCGACGCTGGCCGCCGCGCCCGGTGTCGTCGAGGAGCACGCCGTCTGGATGGCCACGGCCGACCAGCTCCGGGTCCTCGACCGGTGCGAGGGCCGCGGGCTGCGCTACCAGCTCGTGCGGCTGCACACCGGCCGGATCACCCTGTTCGACGGCGCCGAGGTCGACTCCGTGCTGGCCTACACCGGGGCCGGGATGCGGCGGATGCCGCTGCTCGTGCACGGCGTGCAGGTGCGGTGCTCCGAAGTCGGCCAGCGCCGGGCGCGCGGGCTCAACGGGTGGCCCGCGGACACCGACGGCCTCGACCTCACGCCGGTGCTCGGCGACCCGTCGCCGGACGACTGGCCGGACCGCCTCTTCGTCTACGGCACGCTCCAGCCCGGCGGTTCGCACTGGAGCCTGCTGGAGGAGCACGTGGAGGGCAGGCCGGTGGCCGTGACGCTGCCCGGCACCCTGCACGACACCGGTCAGGGCTACCCGGCGCTGCGGCCCGGCGACGGCCCCGGCGTGCCCGGCCACCTCGTGCGGCTGGCCGTGCCGGAGACCGCTTTCCCGGTGCTCGACAAGTACGAGGGCGACGAGTACCGCAGGGGCCGGGTCGTGCTGCCCGACGGCACCGTGAGCTGGACCTACCTGTGGGGCGAGAGCGTGGAGGGGATGCCCGTCCTGCCCGACGGCTGGGCGGTTTAGTCACCTCCGACCCGATTGGCTACCCGATTTGGTGAATTTCCGACGATCGGGGCCAACCAGTCGGCGGGTACTCCCGTCCTCCTGGTAGGACCACGACCGAGCCGTCCCCGCGGACGGCGGATCAGGGAGGACTGACATGAGCCGACGACTGATCGCCTGCGGTTTCCTCGGACTGGCGCTGGTGGTGTCCGCGTGCGGCGACAAGCAGGCCACCAGCGGCGGCACGCCCTCGACCTCCAAGGCCGCTCCTTCCTCGTCCTCCCCGTCGTCGTCCTCGGCGACCACGCCCGTGCCCCCGCCGCAGTCGTCGACGCCGCAGGCCGCCGCCCAGGCGCCGCAATCCACGAGGTGCGTCGGCGACTCGCTGGCCGCGAAGGTCGAGCAGGAGGACGCCGGAGCCGGTCAGCGCTACGGCAAGCTGGTCTTCACCAACATCGGCGCCGCCCCGTGCACGCTGACCGGGTACAGCGGGTTCCAGCTGCTCGCGAGCGGCTCGAACGTCCCCACCTCGACCGAGCGCGACCTCGAACCAGGCCCGACCACCGTGACCGTCGCGCCGAACGCCTCCGCCGCGGCCAACCTGCGCTGGACCGTCGTCCCGACCGGTGACGAGAGCGTGGAGGGCCCGTGCGAGCCTGAGGCGAACGCCGCCGCGGCCATCGCGCCGGACGACACGAAGCCGGTCGAATTCCCCTGGAC
>DATMCA010000298.1:0-2521 GCA_035559015.1 Umezawaea sp.
CCCGCCATCAGGACCATGGCCGCGGGAACGCCGATCGCCAGCAGTTCCAGGGCCACGCGCCGGTAGGTCACCACGAGACGCCGTTCGCGCGTTGGGCCACCAGCGCCGCCTGGACGCGGTTGTCGACGCCCAGCTTGGTGAGCAGCGTGGACACGTAGCTCTTCACGGTGGCCTCGGTGAGGCCGAGGTTGAGGGCGATGACGGCGTTGGGCTGGCCGTCGGCGAGCAGGGCCAGCACCTGGCGTTCACGGCCGGTGAGGCCCGCCACCTGGTGGTTCTCGCGCAGGCCCGAGACGCGCAGCCTCGGCAGGAGCCGGGCGGTGATCCTGGGGTCCAGGACGGCGCCGCCCGCCGCGAGGTCGAGCACGGCCCTGATCAGGGCGTCCGGTTCGGCGTCCTTCAGCAGGAAGCCCTGGGCGCCCAGGTCCAACGCCGTGGCGACGTAGTCGTCCAGGTCGAACGTGGTCAGGACCGCGACGACCGGCGGATCGGGGAGGTCACCGAGGCGGCGCAGGGCTTCGAGGCCGTCGACGCCGGGCATCTGGACGTCGACCAGCACCACGTCCGGGTGAACGCGGGAGACCACGTCGACCAGCTCGCCGCCGTCCGACGCCTCGGCGACGACCCGGATCCGCTCGTCGGTCTCCAGCAGGACCTTGAGCCCCCGCCTGAGCAGGGGCTCGTCGTCCGCCAGCACCAATCGCACCACCACGTCGCCCAGGAGACCTCATTCGGCCGCCTGGAGCAACAGGTCGTGCTACTTCTTGCCGCCCTTGCCACCGCGCTTGTCGCCGGGCTTGCCGCCGAAGCCGCGCTTCTCGCGGACGCGCACGGAGACGCGGACGGGGCTGCCGACGAAGCCGAACTCCTCGCGGAGCTTACGCTCGATGAACCTGCGGTAGCCCGCCTCCAGGAAGCCGGAGGTGAACAGCACGAACGTCGGCGGCCGGGTCGAGGCCTGGGTCGCGAACAGGACCTTGGGCTGCTTGCCGCTGCGGACCGGCGGCGGGGTGGCGGCGATGAGGGCCGTCAGCCACGAGTTGAGCTTGCCGGTCGGCACGCGGGTGTCCCACGACGCCAGCGCGGTGCGCAGGGCCGGGGCCAGCTTGCGGACGGCGCGGCCGGTCAGCGCGGAGATGTTGACCGTCTCCGCCCACGGCACGCGCACGAGGCCGCGTTCGAGCTCGCGGACCATCTCCTTGCGGCGGTCCTCGTCCACGAGGTCCCACTTGTTCATGGCCAGCACGATGCCCTTGCCGGACTCGACGGCCATGGTGAGCACGCGCAGGTCCTGCTCGCTGATCGGCTCGCTCGCGTCGAGCAGCACGATCGCGACCTCGGCCGAGTCGATCGCGGCCTTGGTGCGCAGCGACGCGTAGTACTCGGCGCCGCTGGCGAAGTTCACGCGCTTGCGCAGGCCGGCGGTGTCGACGAAGCGCCACGTCTCGTCGTCCAGCTCGACGAGGGTGTCGACCGGGTCGACGGTGGTGCCCGCGACCGCGTCGACGACCGAGCGGTTCTCGCCGGTCAGGCGGTTGAGGAGGCTGGACTTGCCGACGTTCGGCTTGCCGACCAGCGCCACGCGGCGGGGGCCCGCGACGGGGTTGAAGTCGTCGCGCGGGGACTCCGGCAGGGCGGCCAGGATCGCGTCGAGCAGGTCGCCCGAGCCGCGGCCGTGCAGACCGGAGACCGGCCACGGCTCGCCGAGGCCCAGCGACCACAGGGACGCGGTCTCGGCCAGCAGCCGCTCGTCGTCGACCTTGTTCGCGACCAGCAGCACCGGACGCTTGGAGCGCCGCAGGATCTTGGCCACGGCCTCCTCGGTGCTGGTCGCGCCTACGGTCGTGTCCACGACCAGCAGGATCACGTCCGCGGCGGCCATCGCCAGCTCGGCCTGCGCGGCGACGGCGCCCTGGAGGCCCGTCGCGTCCGGCTCCCAGCCACCGGTGTCGACCACGGTGAACTTGCGGCCGTTCCACAGCGCGTCGTACGCGATGCGGTCGCGCGTCACGCCGGGCACGTCCTGCACGACCGCCTCGCGGCGGCCGATGATGCGGTTCACGAGGGTCGACTTGCCCACGTTCGGGCGTCCGACCACGGCGAGCGTCGGCTGCGGTACGGCGACGCCGTCCTTGCCGTCCTCCGAGCCGTCACCGTCGAACGCCGACCAGTCGGACTCGTCCGTCCACGTGCCGTCCAAGTCCGTCACTTTGCTTCTCCACTCACACTTCTGTTGCGAAAATCGTCCAGTTCGGCCACCAGTGCGGCCAAGCGGTCGCGCACCTGCCCGGTGGCAACGTCGAGCGCCTGTTTTCCCTTCCCAGGGGGCAGCTCGAACGGCTCTCCGACCAGCACGTCGACCACGGGCAGGAACCGCCGGGTGGCGCCCGCCGGCCGCAGCGTCCCGCGGCAGGCCACCGGCAGCACCACGGCGTCCGACGACCTGGCCAGCCACGCCGCTCCGTGCTGCGCGTCGGCCACGTCGCCGCTGCCGCGAGTGCCCTCGGGGAAGACGCCGACC
>DATMCA010000299.1:0-2084 GCA_035559015.1 Umezawaea sp.
CTGCACGGACTCGATGATCCGTTCGACGTCGTTCTCCATGCTGGTCACGGCCCTGCGCACGCGGTCGGCCACCGGACCCGACCCGATCGACTCGGCGTCCAGCCGAAGCGCGGTCAACGGGGTCCGCAGCCGGTGCGAGACGTCGGCGATCATCTCGCGCTCCTTGGCCAGCAGCCTGCCCGTGCGGTCGGCGGCGGCGTTGACGGACTCCGCGAGCGCCACCAGTTCGGCCGGGCCGGTGAGCTTGATCCGCACGTTCACGTCGTGCACGCCGATCTCGCGCGCGGTGTCCGACAGCACCCCGATCGCGTCCAGCGCGGGACCGACCATCCGACGGCCCAGCACGACCGCCGCGGCGGCACCCGCGGCCGCGACCAGGAGCAGGAGCGCGATCCGGACGACCAGGCCGGTGGTGACCACGTCCGCGGGAGCCGTCGTCACGACGATCGCGACATCGTCCGGGGACGTCGCCACGCGCAGACCGGTGGACAGCCGCGGGGTCGCGGTGCCGACGCCGATCGTGGAGCCGTCGGGCAGGTACACCGCCAGCCTGCCCTCGGAACCGGCCGGGGTGCGGGCGATGGCGGTGCGCACGGCGTCGTGGTCCGTCGTCACGGCGAGGACCGAGGCGATCGTCGCCCGCGCCCGCTCGTCCGCCGACTCGGCGGCGTCACGGGCGTCCAGCACGACCAGGGCCAGCGCCAACGCCAGCAGCAGGGTCGCGGCGGTCGCGGCGGCGACACCGAGCGCGCGGCAGACCAGCGCCCTCATTCCGGCGCCGACAGCTTGAGGCCCACCCCTCGCACGGTGTGCAGGTACTTCGGGTTGGCCGCGGTCTCCCCGAGCTTGCGGCGCAGCCACGACGCGTGCACGTCGATCGTCTTGTCGTCGCCCACGTGCGGGTGCCCCCACACGGCCTGGATCAGCTCGCGGCGGGTGATCACCTTCGACGGGCGCTGGGCCAGGTACGCCAGCAGGTCGAACTCGCGCCTGCTCAACGACAGCATTCGGTCGCCGAGGCGGGCCTGCCGCTGGCCCAGGTCGATGTGCAGTTCGCCGATCGTGAGCACGTCGACGATCTCCGGCTTCGGGCGCTCGATGCCGGTGCGGCGCAGCAGCGCGTTCATCCGAGCGGCCAGGTGCTCACTGGAGAACGGCTTGACGATGTAGTCGTCCGCGCCCGCGTCGAGCGCCGAGACGATGGAGCTCTCGCTGCCGCGGGCCGTCGCGACGATGACCGGGACGTTGCTGACGCCGCGGAGCATCCGCAGGGCGGCCACGCCGTCGAGGTCGGGCAGCCCGAGGTCGAGGAGCACCAGGTCCAACTCCTGGTTAGCCGCCTCGCGCAGCGCGGCCACGGCGGTGCTGACGGCCTGCACCACGTGCCCCAGTTCGGTGAGCGCGTGCACCAGCGCCGCTTGGACAACCGGGTCGTCCTCGACCAGGAGCACTTTCGACATGGTTGCACAGTAGGCATCCAGCGGGTTTCGGGCGAGTGGCGGTGTTGCGCGGGGGTTATCGGCAGGTTGCCGGCTTATCGCGATCGTGCCGACGCCTTAATCCTCCCTTAGGCGACCGCGATCTACGGTCTTCGCACCGAAGCCGTCGTGTTTCGGATCACAGTGGCAGGGCTTGATCGCCTGCGAGGAGATGGTCGTGGCAGAAGTCGTACTGACCGGGCTGGGCAAGGTGTACTCCGACGGGACGCGGGCCGTCGACGATCTCAACCTGGAGATCCGCGACGGCGAGTTCCTCGTGCTCGTCGGGCCCTCCGGCTGCGGGAAGACCACCGCGCTGCGGATGATCGCCGGCCTGGAGCACATCAGCGAGGGCACGATCCACATCGGCGAGGACGTCGTCAACGGCGTGCCGTCGCGCGACCGCGACGTGGCGATGGTGTTCCAGTCCTACGCGCTGTACCCGCACCTCAACGTGCGGGAGAACATCGGATTCGGCCTGGCGCTGCGGAAGCTGCCCAAGAAGGAGATCGAGCGCCGGGTGCGCGAGGTCGCGGAGGTGCTGGAACTCCAGGAGCACCTCGACCGCAAACCCCGCGCCCTCTCCGGCGGCCAGCGGCAGCGCGT
>DATMCA010000300.1:0-3485 GCA_035559015.1 Umezawaea sp.
CGCGCCGACTCCGAGTTCGCGCCGCAGCACGGCGTCCATCCGCTCGAACTGGCGCAGCGCCGCGCCGCGATCCCCGGCCCGGACGTGCTGCTGCATGAGCGCCAGGTGCGCCGGCTCATCGCTCGGATCCGCTTGTCCGCGATCCGGTGCTCAACGAACTTCATCAGCCAGTGATGATCCAAGCTAGTGAACGAATCCCCGACACACTACGTGCTTCGATGAGGTAGCGGCGGCGCTGTGTGCGCATGCGGCGGGCCTGCTGTGCGCGATGGCGGCTGTTGAGCTGCTGATCGAGCATGCGGTGTGGTTGCGCCGCGAGGACTTTGTCGATCGGTTCGTGACGGTGCAGGCCGATCCGGCTCGGGTCGGCGAGACCGCGCTGGCGTGGGTGGACTGGCAGGCAGCGGCGGATGCGGTGGAAACCGGGAGCTTGCCGTGTTCGGCTGGTGAGGTCCGGGTCCTGCTGGTCGCGGCGAGTATCGCGCAGGGCGTTCGGCTGGATCTGGGCCAGGCCGTGACCGGTCTGGATGCGCGCAACGGTGTGTTGGTGGCCCGCGCTGTGCTGGTCGCGGGCGGCCATCGCGAGGCCGCCGACGTTCTGGCGGGGGTGGGGTGGCGGTGACCTCGGTGAGGATCACCCGGCCGCGTCACCCGCTGCGCGGCCATCCGCTGCGAGTGTTGGGGCGGATGCGGCGGCATGCGCGGCTGGAGTTGCTACTGGAGCTGCCGGATGGCAGCAAACGGTGGATCCCGCAGGCCTGGACCGACGCCGAGCAGGACACCACCACCTCGGATGGGGTGGCGACGCTGGGATCGCTGGCGGACTTGCTCGCCGCGTCCGCGCTGGTGGGTGAGCTGGCGGCGCGGGGACTGCAAGTGCGGGGACAGGCTGCACCCAAGTCACCGTCCAAGGAGGACTTCCATGCAGCCTGTCCAGCTCAGCTTGATACCAGACCCGCATCCGCGGCCAGCGGCGGTGCTGGCCGAGCAGCTTCCGGAGACGGCGGTCGCCGCGGCGATCGCGCTGCTGGCCGGCGTGATCGCCAAAGCGAGCGGCCCGGAGGGGATGGAGGTGGCCGGCGATGAGTGAGCACAGCAAGATCACCGCCTCGCATCGGTGCCGGGCGGCGGTGATCTATGTCCGGCAATCCACCCTCGCTCAGCTCGAGCGCAACACCGAGTCCACGGCGCGGCAGTACGACCTGGTCGAACGGGCCGCCGCGTTGGGCTGGCCGCGCGACACGATCCGCGTCGTCGACGCCGACCTCGGCGTGTCGGGCTCCGCGCTCGGGCAGCGGGAGGGATTCGAGTCGCTGGTCGCCGAGGTCGCGCTGGGCCAGGTCGGGATCATTCTCGCGCTGGAGGTCTCCCGGCTGGCCCGCGACAACACCGCCTGGTACCGGCTGCTCGACCTGGCCGGTGCGTGCGACACGCTGGTCGCCGATGCCGACGGCGTGTATCACCCGGGGCTGTTCAACGACCGCCTGGTGCTCGGGATGAAGGGCATCATGAGCGAGGCCGAGCTGCACGTGCTGCGCGCCCGGCTGACCGGCGGGATCCGCAACAAAGCCGCCCGCGGCCAGTTGCGCACCGGCCTGCCGGTCGGGCTGGTCTGGGGCGAGACCGACGGACAGATCCGGCTGCACCCCGACGAGGCGGTCACCGGGGTCATCGCCGCGGTCTTCGACCGCTTCACGGTGTGCGGTTCGGTGCGGGCCACCTGGCTGTGGCTGCGCGAACAGGGTCTGCGCTGGCCGCTGCAGACCGCCGGATACCTCCGCGGGCGCCCGTCCGAGATCACCTGGGTCGAGCCCACCTACCACGCCGTGCACACCACGCTGACCCACCCCGGCTATGCCGGCACCTACGTTTTTGGCCGCACACGCCAGCACCGCTACCTCGGCAGAGACGGTCAGATGCGGGCGCGCCAACGTAGGCTGCCGCGAGAGGAGTGGGAGGTCCTGATCACCGAGCATCATCCCGGGTTCATCGACTGGGATACCTACCAGGCCAACCAGGCCCGGATCGGCACCAACATCCGCCCGCAGGCCCGCGAGCCGGGTACCGGTGCCGTCCGGGAGGGCTGCGCGCTACTGCAGGGCCTGGCCACCTGCGGCAGCTGTGGCCGCAAGCTCGCCGTGTTCTACCGGGGCCCGGCCAAGTCCACACCCGGCTACTACTGCCAAGGCTCGGCCGAGCTGGTCGACGGCCGCGGCGCCCGACACATGAACGTCGGCGGCCAGGCCATCGACGTCGCGGTGGCCGAGGCGTTCCTGGCGGCCCTGCAGCCCACCGCGCTGCAGGCCTGCCTGGCCGCCGCCCAGCAACTCGAAGCCGGCCACGACGCCGCCCTGGCCCAGCACCGGCGGCAGGTCGAACAGGCCCGCTACCACGCCGGCGCCGCCGAGCGCCGCTACCGCGCCGTCGACCCGGACAACCGGCTGGTCGCCCGCGGCCTGGAAACCGAGTGGAACACCGCGCTGCAACGGCTGGCCGACGCCCAGGCCGAGCTGGCCCGCCGCGAGGCCGTGCGCCCGAAAACCCTCACCGACCAGGAGAAGGCCATGATCCTGGCGCTCGGTGACAACCTCGACCGCGTGTGGTCGGCTCCGACCACCACCGACAAGGACCGCAAGCAACTACTGCACACCCTGCTGGAGGAGGTCAACATCAGCGTTCGCCGCGACCAGACCGATCCCCGCGCCGAGCTGGTACTGCGCTGGAACGGCGGCGCGATCAGCGAGCTCACCGTGCCGCTGCGGCGACCCCAACCCAAGATCCGCACCGACGAGGACACCATCGACCTGCTCCGCAGGCTCGCCGTGCACTACCCCGACGCGCAGATCGCCGGGATCCTCAACCGACAACACCGCCGCACCGCCCGGGGATTGTCGTACACCGCCAGTAGGGTGCAGTCGCTGCGACACCACTGGAAGATCCCCCGCCACCAGCCCGGCGACCAGCCGCGGGAAGGAGAGCTGCTCAACGTGACCGCCGCCGCCAAACAACTCGGCATCGCCCCATCCACGCTGCTGCGCTGGCTGGGCGACGGCTTCATCGCCGGCGAACAGCTCACCCCCGGCGCCCCGTGGCGCATCCGGCTCACCGACGAACTGCGCAACATGCTCGTCGACGACACCCCCGACGGCTGGCTGGGTCGCCGTGCAGTACGCCACCCGCGCCCTCGGCATCTCCCGCCAAACCGTGTTGCAGCGTGTCAAGCGCGGCGAACTCCAAGCGGTCCTCACCCGCACCGGACGCAGGAAAGGCCTGCGTATCCAGCTTCCCACCCCCGAAAACAGCCTGTTTTGATCATGACAATCAGCGAGAGGAGCAGTGTGAACATGACTCCAAGAACTCGCGGATATCCGCGTCGAGCACCCAGTTCACCTGCCTCCGCTGAATCCCCACCGCGAGCGCATCCAACGCCTGATGCGGGCTACGTCCCGGCCGGAACCCGTACGAAAAGCCCAGGAAGTCCACCT
>DATMCA010000301.1:0-3094 GCA_035559015.1 Umezawaea sp.
ATGGCACCTGACCAGCGGTTTCAAGCCGCCGCCTCGTACTCGTTGAGGAGGCCGCCGAGGACACCAGTCGACGCCGGATCCTGCCCTGGACCGGCTGGGGAACCGGCGATGTCGGACGCGGCGGCCGCAAACGTAGCGCCCGATGCGGCCGCGCGGTGTCGTAGTGGTCGGCGTACGCGGCCAGCACCCGGCGTAGCTGCCGCTCCCCGAAGATGAGCATTCGGTCGGTGACCTCGGTTCGGGCGGTCAACACGAAGCGTTCGGCAAAGCAGTTCGCCCGCGGACACCGCGGCGGGACTTGACCACCTCGATCCCTGCGTTCGCCAGGACCGCGTCGAACGACGCTGTGAACTGTCCGGCGCGGTCGCGGACGAGGAACCGGAACTTGGCGGCATGTTCACCGAGATCGATGACGAGGTTGCGGGCCTGCTGGGTGGTCCACGGTCCGTCGGGATGTCCGGTCGCGCCCAGGACGTGCAGGTAGCGGTCGCCGACCTCGAGCACGAACAAGACGTAGAGCCTG
This sequence comes from Umezawaea sp., assembly GCA_035559015.1. Classification (GTDB taxonomy): domain Bacteria; phylum Actinomycetota; class Actinomycetes; order Mycobacteriales; family Pseudonocardiaceae; genus Umezawaea. The sequence continues at coordinate 524 of DATMCA010000301.1, forward strand.
TACCGTGCCAAACCTCGAGGCCGCGCCGACGACCTGCGTGTTCGCTCTAGAGCAGCCCCGGCGATGATCATGGCTGGCGTCCGGCTTAGAACGGTAGTCGCCGGTCCCGAGTCTGACCCCCACAGGTACCCGAGCGCGCTCGCGCCACCGGCTCCGATCCCGTCGCCCGAGCTTCGGCCGATCGGCGGGGCAGGGACGAGCGGCGGCGCGGAGGAGTAGGCGTCGCTGGCCAAGCATCGGCCGGTGGACGGCAGGCAATGTGGCATGTCCCTGCTCGACAGCAACCCGGACGTTGTCCCCCAGGTTCGTCCGGTCGGCGGTGGTGCGAGCCGGGGTTGCAGGAGTAGGCAGGTTGGTCACGGGGCGGTCAGGGCCTGTCCCGCGCATCCCTGGCCGGACCGTCTTGGGTCCACCTCCCGAGCCCATGGCGCTGCGTGCGTCGGGGGCTACCGGATGCGGGCTGACAACCCAGATTCGCTATCTCTCCCTTGTCCCGGCAGCCAGCTGGGAACGGGACCGACGGCAGATCCCGTCCACCACCACCGTGCGGACACCACCGGAGGACGGTTGTGTTCGGTTCACCGTGTGGATGACGCATGGTGTGGGCAATGCCCATGTGAGGAGATGAAGTGAGTCGGCAGAGTTTGGCCAAGGCTCATCAGAAGATCCAGGAGCTTTCCTGGGAGCCGCAGTACCACGAGCCGTACATGAAGTACGGAACCGACTACACGTTCCGCAAGGCCGCCAAGAAGGACCCGCTCAAGCAGGTCCTCCGGTCCTACTTCCCCATGCAGGAGGAGAAGGACCACCGCGTCTACGGTGCTTCCGACGGCGCGATCCGCGGCAACATGTTCCGCCAGGTCCAGGAGCGTTGGCTGGAGTGGCAGAAGCTGTTCCTGAGCATCATCCCGCTGCCCGAGATCTCGGCGGCGCGCTCGATGCCCATGCTGTTCCACGTGGTTCCCAACCCGGAGCTGCACAACGGCCAGGCGATTCAGATGGTCGACGAGGTTCGCCACTCGACGATCCAGCAGAACCTGAAGCGCCTGTACATGAACAACTACATCGACCCGGCGGGCTTCAACAACAGCCTGCGCAACTTCCACTCGGACTACTGCGGCACCATCGGCCGTCAGTTCGCCGAGGGGTTCATCACCGGTGACGCGATCACCGCGGCCAGCATCTACCTGACGATCGTCGCCGAGACGGCGTTCACGAACACCCTGTTCGTGGCCATGCCCGCCGAGGCCGCGGCCAACGGCGACTACCTGCTGCCCACGGTGTTCCACTCGGTGCAGTCCGACGAGTCGCGGCACATCTCCAACGGCTACGCCACACTGCTCATGGCGCTGTCGGACGAGGACAACCGCCAGCTGCTCGAGCGCGACCTGCGCTACGCGTGGTGGAACAACCACCGCGTGGTGGACGCCGCCATCGGCACGTTCATCGAGTACGGCACGAAGGACCGCCGCAAGGACCGCGAGTCCTACGCGGAGATGTGGCGTCGCTGGATCTACGACGACTACTACCGTGCCTACCTCATCCCGCTGGAGAAGTACGGCCTGGTCATCCCGCACGACTTGATCGAAGAGTCGTGGAAGCAGATCTGGGAGAAGGGCTACGTCCACGAGGTCGCGCAGTTCTTCGCCACCGGTTGGCTCGCCAACTACTGGCGCATCGACGGCATGACCGACGAGGACTTCGAGTGGTTCGAGTACAAGTACCCGGGCTGGTACGACAAGTACGGCAAGTGGTGGGAGAACTACAACCGCCTCGCCGTGCCCAACGGCCACAACCCGATCGTCTTCGAAGACGTCGACTACGTGTACCCGGCCCGCTGCTGGACCTGCATGGTCCCGTGTCTGGTCCGTGAGGACATCGTCACCGCCGAGGTCGACGGCGTGCACCGCACCTACTGCCACGAGGTGTGCCGCTGGACCGACGTCGAGGCCTTCCGGCCCACCTACCAGGGTCGCGAGACCCCGAACATGGGCCGTCTGGTCGGTCACCGCGAGTGGGAGACGCTGTACCACGGCTGGAACTGGGCGGACCTGGTTGCCGACATGGGCATGGTCCGCGAGGACGGCAACACCATGACGGCGCAGCCGCATCTGGATCTCGACCCGAAGAAGATGTGGACGCTGGATCACCTGCGTCGCTGCCCGCCGTGCGGTAGCCCGAACGTGCTGTTCAACGAGATGGACGACGCTGGACGCGCCGCCTTCATCGAGGACTACCGGAAGCAGGGCCCCGCCGGGCGACCGGCCCCGGCCACCGCCTGATCGCGCGGAAGTCAGGCGCTGCGAGAACGGGGGAGGGTCCGACACCGTCCGGCCCTCCCCCGCTCGGCTGCAGACCGCGCACTATGGGATCAGACCGTTCACCGCAGTAATCATCCCTGGGCACTGCATCAGGCCCGGTTCATGCCGCACGCTCAAGCTCGCCCAATCACAATGCTGCCAGCGGTCAAGGCCCGTCTCGGTGGGCAGTTGAACACCGGAGAGGTTCAGGGTGTTATGAGTTCGGCGCTGGCGCAGAAGCGGTGGTGCCGGTCAGCTGAGCAGGATCCCT
>DATMCA010000302.1:0-3409 GCA_035559015.1 Umezawaea sp.
AGCTTCTCCAGCGCGTCGGGCTCGAAGCCGATGTCGGAGTCGATCCAGAGCAGCCAGTCGGCGTCGCTGGACAGGAAGGCGGAGGTCGCGGTGTTCCGGGCGTGCGACAGCTCCATGGACCGGCCCCACACGGCGGCCAGCGCCCCGTTGTTCAGCAGACCGGAGTTGTGCAGCAGGTGGTTGCCGTGGGACTTGTCGTAGGCGGCCATCCGCAGTACCGACTCGGTGAAGTTCCACCCGGCGGTGTCCAGGTGCGGGACGCCGATGCAAACCTTCTCCCCGGCGCGCGGGGTCAGCGCCTTGAACATTTCGTCCCGGGCGCGGACGGCGTCTTCTGATTCCATACGGGGCTCCTCCTCCGTTTTCGGCAGGGTACCCGCTATGATCGCGGCCAGGTGTATCGGTGCTGCCACGGTCCGGCCGAACGCTCGGAGTTGAGAGAAGCCCTCAAGTGGCCGTGAAGCTGCCTTTCACCGTCCCGACTTCCGAGGATGGCAGTTACGCCTTCTCGGGGATGTCGGACGACGAACTGACCTCCATCCGGACGCAGGCGCGCTCTGCCGCCGCCACGTACGCGGACATGGATGTCGCCGACGTCAAGGCCGACGACATCGACACGATGCGCGAGCTGACCAAGATCGTTCAGGGTGTGGACGCCGAGCGTGGCCGCAAGAACGACGCCGGTGCCGCGTTCTCCGCCCTCGCAGACAGCCTCGGCGACGAGGACGAGACCGACGAGTCGGCCGACGCCGAGCAGGCCACCGAGGGTGCGCCGGAGCAGGTCCCTGCCGCGACGACCGCAGCCGCCAAGGCTCCGAACGTCGCCGCCGTGGCTGCCCGCACCACCCCGGCTGCTGCGCCTGCCGCTGAGATCGCGCAGACTCCCCCGGCCGTCATCCTCGCCGGGGCGAACAACGCCGACTACCCGTCCGGCACCGAGCTGGACTGGGACAAGGTCGGGGCGCTCGTCGAGAAGCGCTACCTCCAGTACTCGGCCTTCGGCGGCGCGGGCGGTCCCCGTCGCGACCCGATCGCCCAGTTCAAGGTCGACTACCCGAAGGAGCTGACCGCTTCCGGCGGCCTCCAGGACGACTCGACCAAGGTGCTGGACTACGCCGCGAACGAGCGGCGTCTGCCGGGCGGTTCGCTGCTCGCGTCGGTCGACATCAAGCGCAAGGCGGCTCTCGCGGCCGGTCTGCCGAACGCCCTGACGGCGGCCGGTACCGGCTGGTGTGCGCCGTCCGAGGTCATCTACGACCTGTGCGAGCTGGAGTCGAACGACGGCATGCTGGACCTGCCGGAGATCGGCGTCAACCGGGGTGGCATCAAGTACACGACCGGCCCGGACTTCTCCTCGATCTACTCGGGTGCGGGCTACTTCCACTACACCGAGGCGCAGATCATCTCGGGTGTCACCAAGCCGACCATGTCGGTTCCCTGCCCGTCGTTCACGGACACCCGGCTGGAGGCCGACGGCCTGGCGATCCAGACCGACCTGCTCCAGCTCCGTGGTTACCCGGAGTTGATCGCGCGGTTCGTGCGGGGCGCGATGGTCGCGCACAACCACAAGATCAACTCGTTCATGATCAACGCCCTGGTCACCGGCTCCACGTCGCTGACCCTCCCGTCGGGTGTCACCTCGCACACCCCCGGCGCGGGCACCACCTGGGCCACCGACCACTCCGTGGTCTCGACCCTGCTGACCGCCCTCGACATGGCGATCATGGACTACAAGTACCGCCAGCGGATGGCCGTCAACGCCACCCTGGAGGTCGTCCTCCCGTACTGGGCGCTCGCCTGGATCCGGTCGGACATCGCGCGCAAGCAGTTCTACGACGCCGACGCCACCAACGACCAGTTCAACCTGACCATGGAGCGCATCAACTCCTGGCTTTCGGTCCGTGGCGCTCGCGCCCAGTGGGTCTACGACTGGCAGGACGCCTACTACTGGGCGGCCTACCCGTCCGGCGCGCCGTCGGCCTGGCAGCAGTTCGGCCAGTCCTCGACGTCGACCGACTTCGTGCAGGACTTCCCGCACACCATGCAGTTCCTGCTGTACGCGGCCGGTACGTGGGTGCGCGGCAACGCCGACATCATCACCCTCGACACCGTCTACGACAGCACCCTGCTGGCGCAGAACAAGACCACCCAGCTCTTCACCGAGCAGGGCATCCTCGCGGCGAAGACCTGCTTCGACTCCCGGGTCTACACCATCGGCGGCATCACCGGTGGCCTGGTGCCCTCGGGTGCGGGCGCTTACGCGCCGACCACGCAGCCGACCTGGACCAACCCGTAAGAAGCTCCCGGGGCCGCTGCACCCTTCTTGGGTACGGCGGCCCCGGGAACCCACCTTCGGATTGGGAAGGGAGGAAGCAGCATGGCAACGCTCACGCCACTCGCCGGGCCGCTCATCGTCGACCAGCCTGCGGTCGGCAACATCCGATACGGCCTGTTCACGGCCGCCAACGGCCCGCTCGATCTGCCCAAGCACGGGTCGATCGGCGGGGTCACGTACATCGAGGACCACTGCGGTCAGGCCCACCTGCTCGCGGCGGCCTCCTGCACGGGCGCGACGATCCCCCCGGGGATCGACACCTGCGACGGTGTCGCCACCGGCCTGCCGTTCCAGGTTCAGGCGGGCATCAAGCTCGGCGCGGTCTCGTACGACGCGGCCGAGGTGGAGCGGCGCGTCCGGGTCCGGCTCAACGACAACGCGCAGTACGTCGCGGAGCAGGCATTCTGGGGCGGCAACGCCGATGTGCAGCCGGTGCTCCAGCGCTGGGAGTTCAACGGCAACACCAACACCAGCAACCCCGGCATCCTGGACGTCACCCCGACCCCGGGCACGGCGGTCACCATCGAGTACGGCGTCGGCCTGCTGGAAGACGCCCTGGCCCAGTACTCGTACCCGGGTGTCCTGCACGCCCGGCCGCTGATCACGCCGTTCCTGGTGGAGCGTCAGATGATGCCGCTGCCGCAGCAGGGCAAGTCGATCACCGGCAAGCAGTACACGGCGATGGGCAACGTCTGGTCTTTCGGCCGTGGCTACGCCAACGCTCACCCGGTGTCCGGGGCGGCGGCGGCGGCCGGTACCGCGTACATCGCGGCGACCGGTGCGGTGACGGTCTGGAAGGACCCTGAGGTCTACGTGAACCCGCCGGAGAAGAGCTTCGACCGGTCCGGGAACGCGTGGCAGACGACCGCCTTCCAGGCGTACGCAACGACCGTCGATTGTGTGGCGTTCTTCGTGCTGGTCGAGTTGGACAGCATGACTCGGGGTACTGGTCCGGCTGCAACCGCAACGACCGTGTACTGAGGAGCAGAGCCATGGGAATCGTCATCGTCAACACGCACGAGCCGGACCATGAGGTCGCGCAGCGCCTCCTGGAGCTGGCCGACGAGAAGGGCT
>DATMCA010000303.1:0-19348 GCA_035559015.1 Umezawaea sp.
TTCTACTCCGCCCCCGCGCTGCCGATGGCCTTGGCGCTGACGGTGCTGCTCGGCGCGAGCCACGCCACGGTCGCGGCGTGCGTCACGACCCTGCTGGTCCGGCGGTGCGGCTCCCGGCGCGGTTCGGCGCTGGGGATCAACGCGGCGGGCATGAACCTGGGCGTGTTCGTCGGGTCGGCGCTGGGGGGGATCGGCCTCGCCGTGGCGGGCTACCAGGGCACGGCGGTCGTGTTGGGCGGCCTGACGCTGACGGCGCTGGGCTTCGCCGTGCGCGTTCGCTCAGTGACTTCAGTGTAGACCGAATGTTGCTGTCCCAGCCCATGGACGGCGGAATCGGCCCGGGAGGTCGGTCGTTCGACGTGATGACCAAGGGAGGCCCATGAAGTTCCTCGTCATCACCCTGATCACCCACACGCCCGACCCCGTGACCGGGGTGCTCAAGCCCACCACGGACCGGTTGCGGGAGGTGGTGGACAACGCGGTCCTCGTCGAGGAGCTGGGCTTCGACGGGTACGGGGTGGGGGAGCGGCACGAGCGGCCCTTCATCTCCTCCTCGCCCCCGGTGGTGCTCAGCCACATCGCCGCCCACACGTCCACCATCCGGCTGTTCACCGCCGTCACGACGCTGAGCCTGCTGGACCCGGTGCGGGCGTTCGAGGACTACTCGACGCTCGACCACCTGTCCGGCGGTCGGCTGGAGCTGATGATCGGCAAGGGCAACGGGGCGGCGCAGGCCGAGCTGTTCCACGTCACCACCGAGGACCAGTGGGAGCGCAACCGCGAGGGCTACGAACTGTTCCGCCGGTTGTGGCGCGAGGACGAGGTGACGTGGGAGGGCAGGTTCCGGCCGTCGCTGCGCGGGGCGGAGACGTGGCCGCGCCCGTTGCAGCAGCCGATCCGGACGTGGCACGGCAGCGCGACGAGCAAGGACTCCGTGGAGCTGGCGGCGAAGTGGGGCGACCCGCTGTTCTCCGCGAACGTGACCAACCCGATCGAGCCGTACGCCGAGCTGATCGCCCACTACCGCGAGCGGTGGGCGTTCCACGGCCACGACCCGGCGGACGCGATCGTCGGCGCGGGCAGCGCGGGCTACTACGCGGCGAAGACCTCGCAGGAAGCGGTGGACAAGTACCGGCCGATCTTCGACTCCCGGCTCGCCACGGCCACCGGGCTGGGGCTGACGCCGGTGTTCACGACCGTGGAGGACGCCGTCGAGCGGAGTTCGGCGCTGATCGGCAGCCCGGAGCAGATCATCGACAAGGTCCACCGTTACCACGAGCGGTTCGGCCACGAGGTGCTGCACATCTCGGCCGACCGGGACGGTCTGACCGACCGGGAGCACCGCGAGACCCTGGAGCTGTTCCAGACCGACATCGCGCCGGTGCTGCGCCGCGAACTGCCCAGCCGCGACCTCTGGTGACGCCCGCGGGTCCCGGCGCGATGGCCGGGACCCGCGCGGACGTCAGACCGGCGTGCGCTCCCCGGCTTCGACGGCGACCGTGAGGACGTTGCCCTCCGGCGGTCGCGGGCACGTGCCGTAGGGGGAGAAGGTGAACGGCATGTTGGTGGCGCGGTTGAAGTCCAGCACCGCACGGCCATCCGCCAGCGGACCCGAGAGCGACCGCCACGGCGCCGTCGACGTACCGCTCGTGGTGTCGCTGTACCGGAAGTCCACGCTGTCGCCGTCGACCGACGCGGCCACCGACTGCTCGACCCCGCCGAGGGTGAACACCAGCTCACCGTCCACAGTGGTCTCCTGCTCGACGCCCTCCTGCGCCGATCCGACGACCACGGTCCGCGGCGCGTCGTACGCCCGGAACTCGGCGTCCACCACGTACTCGGGCCGCACGGCGAACGCGGGCACCCCGGTGAACGCCGACCGGGTCGGCGCGTTCGGGTCGCGCGGTCGCAGCGCGTACCGCCCGGACCGCAGGGCGACCTCCACCCGGACGTCGCCGTAGGACGCGAAGAGGTTCGACCCCTGTTCGGCGACCACCACCGACGCCGTCCCGTCGAGCACGGCGCCGTCGACCACCAGACCCTCGGCGGCGGTCGCGGTCACCCTGGCCTCGGCGCCGACGACGAACCACTCGCCGGGCACACCGGGGAACCTCCGCGGGGTCGAGTCCAGCCACAGCAGGCCGGTGAGGCTCAACCACCCGTGGGGCTGCCGGAGCACGGCCTCCCGGCGGTGGTGCCACTCGTTCCAGTCAGCCTGAAGATCCGCGCTCATGGCCGGTGAACGACCGGGACCGGCGCGGGGATTCCACCGCGCCGCGAACTGAGAGAAATCCCACCCCGAAAAACGGCTGGGGGACGCGGTGTCCGCGTCCCCCAGCCGGTCGAACAGGATCAGGCCTGCTGGTCGCGCTCCAGGCGCACGGACACCTTGCGGCCCTTGACCGTCGCCCCGCGCAGGGCCACGATCACCGACTGCGCGGACGACTCCGGCACCTCCACCAGCGAGAACCGGTCGGCGATCTCGATCGCGCCGATGTCGCGGCCCTTGAGCTTCGCCTCGCCCGCGATGGCGCCGACGAGGTCCTGCGGCCGGATGCCCGCGCTGCGGCCCGCGCCGAAGAACAACCGGGTCATCCCCGCCGTGGGCGTGCGCGGCCTGCGTTCGCGCCGGTTGCCCGGCTCGGCCGACCCGCGACCCGGCCGGTCGCGGTCGATCCGCGCCGACACGTCCGGGATCTCCTCTTCCTCGTCCGCCGCGGCACCGGAGGCCTCGTGGGCGAGCTTGACCGCGGCGAGCGCGATCTCCATCAGGTCGAAGTCGTCCGTCAGGGTCTCCACGACCACGCGGAAGCCTTCGAGGTCGTCCTCCAGCAGCGACTCGTGCAGCGCGGCACGGGTCAGCTCCAACCGGCGGGCCCGCAGGTCGGCGACCGTCGGGACCTTCTCGACCGGGATCTTCTGCTTGGTGACCCGCTCGATGGTCTTCAGCATGCCGTGCTCGCGCGGCTCGACCAGCGTGATCGCGACGCCCTCGCGGCCCGCGCGGCCGACCCGGCCGATGCGGTGCACGTAGGACTCGGGCGCGGACGGCACGTTGTAGTTCACGACGTGCGTGAGCTGCTCGATGTCCAACCCGCGCGCGGCCACGTCCGTGGCGACGAGCAGGTCGGCGGTGCCGTTGCGCAACCGGCCCATGACCCGGTCGCGCTGCTCCTGGCTGATGCCGCCGTGCAGCGACTCTGCCCGGTAGCCGCGGCCGTTGAGGGTCTCGGTCAGCTGGTCGACCTCGTCGCGGGTGCGGCAGAAGACGATCGCGGCCGTGGGGGCCTCGACGTCCAGCACGCGACCGAGGGCGGCGGGCTTGTGGGCGCGCGGCACGATGTACGCGCTCTGCCGGACGCGGGGGGCCTCGCCGGGCGCGGTCTGCTCGCGCCCGATCGTGATCCGCACCGGGTCCTTCAGGTGCTGGCGGGCCAGCTTGTCGATGCGCGGCGGCATCGTCGCGGAGAACAGCACCGTCTGACGCTCGGACGGGGTCTCCTGGAGGATCGACTCGATGTCCTCCGCGAAGCCCATGTCGAGCATCTCGTCCGCCTCGTCGAGGACGACGATCTGGAGGCTGTCCAGCTTCAGCGTGCCGCGACCGATGTGGTCGATGGCCCGGCCGGGCGTGGCGACGACGACGTCGATGCCGCGCTCCAGCGCCTGGAGCTGACGGCCGATGGGCTGGCCGCCGTAGATGGGCAGCACCCGCGCGCCCAGGTCGCGGCCGTACTTGTGGATGGCCTCGCACACCTGCACCGCGAGTTCACGGGTGGGCACGAGCACCAGCGCGAGCGGAGCGGTCGACCGGCTCCGCGTCTCGGTCAGCTTCTGCAGCACCGGCAGCGCGAACGCGGCGGTCTTGCCCGTGCCCGTCGCGGCCTGGCCCAGCAGGTCCTTGCCTTCGAGCAGCGGAGGGATCGCCTCGCGCTGGATCGGGGTCGGCTCTTCGTAGCCGAGGGTCGTCAACGCCTTGAGGAGCTCCGGACGCAGCGCCAGATCGGCGAACGTCGTCCTGTCCTCGGTCGCGTCGTCGGCCACGTCGGTCACTTCGGGGGTCATGCGCAAGCTCCTCGTTCCAGGTCCGATCAACTGTGGCGGACCGGCCGAGTTCTGCTCGGCGAGAGTTCAGGCCAACCGGCGCCTACCTGCGAAACCGAGGTCGAGACGGTGGTACCAGCTCAGCTCGGTGTCGCCTTCCAACCAGCACAGCAGCACCGGCGCGCCGTCAAGGTCCGAGGGGAAGTCTACGAGGAGAGGTGCGAACCCCTTCAGTTCGGCCCCTGTCTGCTGCACCGAGGTGAGCAAATCGTCCAGCTCAGCCTGTGCGGCCTTCCACTCCGGGAGGCCTCCCAGACCGGACGGTTCACCACCTGGTGAAACCGCCGCGGCCAGCTCCGCGGCGTCCGCGCGGAGGGCGATGACGCGGTCGAGGACGGGGAGGAGGTCCCGCAGGACGGCCCGTGCTTCGGACACGGTGAACAAGCTCATGCGGGGGAGTGTGGCAGCAGGCGAGGTGCCCGGCGGGCGAGGACGGCGCGGACGCGGTGCCGGACCGCGCGCTCTGGGGGTGTCACGGGCGGTGCGCACCGGTCCGCGCCATCGCTCTGGCAGCCGAGTGCCGGTTCGTCCGGCCTCGTGAAGGCTTTTCATTTTTTCGTCGCCGCTGCTACCCCTTGTATGACTTCGAGGGGGCGATACGGCCAATCGGGGGTTAACGGTTGTGCGGTGTGGTGACTAATTGACTGTTGACGCTCCTCGTGCGCCGCCGTGGACGGCCCGGCGGGTCGGTTCCGGCCGCCGGGGCGAAGGCGTGCCGCGATGCGGTGTGGATTTGGACGGATCCTCGACTTCCGGAATCGTGGACCCGTCCGGTCGTCGTGCCGCTTTGTCGAGGGCTCGGATTTCGGAAAGGGTTTGCCGGCTTCGCTCCTTTAGGTTTCCTCCGGTGTCGCCGTGGATCGCGGATGGTCGTGGGCCCTCCGCCGGAGCGGTTTGCCGGGGTGGAATGGTCCGGATCGCCGCTATAGCACTTCTATACTTCCGATTCCCGAAGGAAGACCTGTTCTCCATTGATCGTTCTGCCGCTACCGTTCGTTCCGAACATCTTCCCGACCCCCGTTTCCGGCACCAGGGTCCGCGACCGCCCCCGCGTCCTGGGGTCGTCCGGCGGGTGTCGGCGGTACCGGGGATCGAGGCGGATCGTGGTTCGGAAGGTCCAGGGGGAACCCGACGGCAGCAGGGGCGATGGGTTCACGACCGTCAGGTTCGGGCTCGACGGGGTCGAGTTCGAGGTCGACCTGGAGCCCGCCGAGGCCGTGCGGCTCCGGGAGTTCCTCGGGAGGTATGCGGTGCGCGCCCGTTCGGTCCTGCGGGAAGCCGAACCCGCCGTTCGCGACGGGCTCCCGAGTCCCCTGCGCAGCCTTGACGTGGAGGAACTCCGGGCCGTGCGGGTGTGGGCGCGGGGACGGGGGTTCAGCGTCTCGGATCGTGGACGACTGCCGGAGGCAGTGCTCAGCGCCTATGAAGAGGCGCACCCGAACGCGCGCAAAGGTTCTCATCCGCCTATCCCCAAAATAGGGAACTGGCCAGTAACATAATTCTTCGATATGTCTCAACTGGCCGTTGTCGCTGGTCCGAGGCTTGTGGTGAACGACTGGCCGACTGCTGTTGCAGTACGTTAATTCTCGCGCAAGGACCAGTGCGCTGCGCCGTTCGGCCGCATACCGCCCGCGCGACATCGGTGCGAGTCAAATGATATTTCCCCCCATCGCGTCCATCTAGGCAACATGTGATCGCTTTAGCAGGGGCTATTCCAGGCTGCGTCCCGTCCGCTGTTTCGTGGGTTGGCGGCCTGGATTCCCGTGCCCTAGCACCCTCCGTGCGGCTGCGAAAGGTCTGTCGGAGGTAAAGACTGGTTGAACGGCGAAGTAAACCTTCGCGCCGCCGAGGGACTTGGGGGTCCTGGCCATGCAGATTCAGATTCTGGGTGCCGTCGCGCTAGCCCACGGAGACCGACGCATCGGAGTCGCTGCCCGGCAGGTTCGTACTCTTCTCGCCTTGCTCGCCCTCTCTCCGGGAACGCCCGTGCCATTCGACCGGCTGGTGGAGGAGTTGTGGGCGGGAAAGGTCATGGGAAATGCCCGGAACGCACTGCAGGCGAATGTCGTGCGGTTGCGGAAATTGTTGGAGGGCGTGGCCGACCGGCCGGGCGATGAACTGGTCCGAACCCTGGGCAGTGGATATGTTCTCGACGTCGACGCCGATTCCATCGACGCCTACCGCTTCCGAGACCTCGCCGACCTCGGGTCGAGCTGCGTGACCCGCAGGCCCGCCGAGGCCATCGACCTGCTGGAGCGGGCGCTGCGGCTGTGGCGGGGTCCCGCCCTCTTCGACGTCGGCGACGGGCTGCGCTTCCGGATCGAGGCCGCCCGGCTCGACGAGCGCAGGCTCAGCGCCCGCGAGGACCTGATCGCGGCCAAGCTCGCCAACGGCGAGGACCGCGGCGTCGTCTCCGAGCTGAAGCAGCTCGCCGCCGAGTACCCCGAGCGCGAGCGCTTCAGCGAGCAGCTCATGGTCGCCCTCTACCGCAACGGTCGGCAGACCGAGGCGCTCGACGTGTTCCACCACACCCGCAAGCGGCTCGCGGCCGAGCTCGGCCTCGAACCGGGCCACGCGCTGCGCGAGCTCTACCAGGCGATCCTCGTCCACGACCAGGTCCTGCTGTGACCGCGGACGCTCGTTCGTCGTCGGTGTCCGCTGCGCAGAGGGGTGTGAGTCCGTTGCTGGAGTTCCGGGTCCTGGGACCGGTCGAGGTGCTGAACGACGGGGAGGAGGTGCCGCTGGACGGCTCGAAGCCGCGCACGGTCCTCGCCGCGCTGCTGCTCGCCGACAACGGGTCGGTGTCCGACGTCGAGATGAGCGACTTCCTGTGGGGCCACCACCCGCCCGCCACGTTCAACGCGCAGATCTACACGTACGTGTCGCGGTTGCGCAAAACCCTGCTCCACGAGGTCGGCATAACCCGGCGTTCGCGGGGCTACGACATCCGTCTGGGCAATTGCCGGTTCGACCTGTGGGAATTCGAGGAACAGGCGCGGCTGGGGCAGAGCGCATTGGCCGCGGGGCGGTTCGAGGAATCCGCCGGATTGCTGCGTTCGGCGTTGTCCTCGTGGCGGGGACCGGCGTTGTCCGGTGTCTCCGAGCACCTCACCGACGCCGAGGGGCCACGGCTGGAGGAGGCCCGCATCGCGGTCCTGGAGAGCCGCATCGAGGCCGACCTCGCCCTGGGCAGGCACGCCCAGCTGCTGCCCGAACTGACCCGCCTGGTTCGCCTGCACCCGCTCCAGGAACGCTTCCGAGCCCAGCTCATGACCACTTTCTACCGGTGCAACAGGCAGGCCGACGCCCTCGTGCTCTACGAGGAGGGCAGGCGCATGCTCGCCGACGAGCTGGGCATCGACCCCGGTTCGCTGCTGCGCCAGGTGCACCTCGCGATCCTCACCGCCGACCCCGTCCTCCAGGTTCCGCACGCGCTGCGCGTCGGAGTGGGCTGACCAGGCATATAGGGTCGATATAGCCCTCGGACGCACTCTTCCAACGGTAGGAAAAGCCGCGTTCGTGGAGGATAAAATGACTGCTTCCCAGTCCGCCGTGACGATCGACGAAACCCAGAAGTCGCAGATCAAGGAAATCGTCTCGGAAATCCTGGAGATCGACCCCGCGGAGATGACCGACACGAGTCTCTTCAAGGAGGACCACGACGCCGACAGCCTCGGCGCCATCGAGATCCTCTCCGCGCTGGAGCGCACGTTCAGCGTCGAGATCGACCAGGCCGAGCTGACCCGCATGGTCAACCTCGAAGGCGTCATCGCCGTCGTGGCCGAAGCCGCAGCCGCCAAGTAGCCCTTCGGCCCGGAGGAGCAAGACGATGCACGAGGAGCGCCAATCACCCCGCCGTGTGGTGATCACCGGTCTGGGTGTGGTCACGAGCATCGGCATCGGCGTCACCGAGTTCCTGGCGGGCCTGCGGGCCGGTCGCAGCGGCGTGAAGCCGATCACGTCGTTCGACACGACCGGGTTCGCCCACGCCAACGGCGCCGAGATCGACGAGTTCGACCCGGCCGACTGGTTGGAGCGGGCGGACGCGGCCGAACTGGGCCGGGCGAGCCAGTTCTCCGCGGCCGCTGCCCGGATGGCCGTGGCCGACGCCGGTCTGTCGCTGGACGAGGTGCGCGCCCGCCGGGCACTGGTGTCGGTCGGCACCACCGACGCCGAGTCGCGCGACCTGGACAACCTGATCGGCGTCCAGGTCGAGCACGGGCCCGAACGGCTCGACCCGGTCATCGCCCGGCGCTCGACGGCGGGCAGGCTCTCGTCGAGCATCGTCCGCGAGCTGGGCCTGACCGACGTCGAGGCCGTCACGATCCCGACGGCTTGCGCGGCGGGCAACTACGCGATCGGCTACGGCTTCGACGCCATCCGCGACGGCGACGTGGACGTGTCGCTGTGCGGTGGCGCGGACGCCGTGTGCCGCAAGACGTTCACCGGGTTCTACCGGCTCGGCACGATCGCCCCCGAGGTGTGCCAGCCGTTCGAGCGGGACCGCAAGGGCATCCTCACCGGTGAGGGCGCGGGCATCCTCGTCATGGAGAGCCTGGACTCCGCGCTCGCGCGCGGTGCCCGGATCTACGCCGAGGTGCTGGGCTACGGCCTCAACTGCGACGCGAACCACCCGGTCGCGCCGGACCGGGACAGCCTCGCGCGGTGCATCGAGCTGGCGCACCGCAACGCGGGCGTGAAGCCGGAGGACATCGACTTCATCTCCGCGCACGGCACCGGCACGAAGGCCAACGACGTCACCGAGTCCGGGGCGATCCGGCAGGTGTTCGACGCGCCGCCGCCCACGATCTCGATCAAGGGCATGCTGGGCCACACCATGGGCGCGGCCAGCGCGCTCGCCTCCGCGGCGTGCGCGCTGGCGATCAAGGAGGGGTTCATCCCCCCGACGATCAACCACACCGAGACCGATCCCGAGTGCGGCGTGGACTGCGTGCCGAACGTGGCCCGCGAAGCGGACCTGGACGTGGTGCAGAACAACGCGCTCGCGTTCGCGGGCAACAACGCGGTGCTGATCCTCGGCCGGTACCGGGACGCGGGCTGATGGTCCGGGTCCTGCTGCTGCACGGGCTCGCCGGCAAGCCCGCCGTGTGGGACCCGCTGGTCGCGATGCTCCCCGAGGGCTTCGAGATCACGAACGCCGAACAGCCGTGGCACGGGATGTCCGACGGCACGTGGGCCCACCACCCCGACCCGGTGCGGCTCGTCGTGGACGCGGTCCGCCCGGAGCACGACGTGGTGGTGGCGCACTCGTTCGGCGCCACCCTGCTGGCCGAGGCGTACGCCACCGGACGCGTGCCCGCCCGGCCCGCCGTGCTGCTCTGCCCGTTCCACCGGTCGTCGGTCGCCGAGTTCGACTGGTCGACGATCACGTACTACCTGAACGACTTCCACCGCACGTTCGAAGAGGCCATGCGGGTCGGCGAGACCGCCCGCTTCCCGGAGAAGCGCCGCGCCTGGCTCGCCCGCGCGCTGCGCGACCAAGTCGGCCCCTACGGCTGGATGCGGTGGTTCGAGACCTACCTGCGGTCGCCGTTCCTCGACTTCGCCGAAGTGGGGGCTCCGCAGCTCGTGCTGTCCGGCGTGCACGACGTCGCCGCCCGCCCCGAGGACGGGCGGGCCCTCGCGAAGTCGTTGCCGCACGGGAGGTTCGAGCTGCTCGACGACTGCGGCCACTTCCCGATGCTGGAACAGCCCGCCAGGGTCGCGGCGCTGATCCGCGATTTCCTCGACGACGCCTGGAGTTGACGTGAGCCCCACCGCTACCGACAAGACCACGACCTCGCAGATCCGGCCCCGCTACGAGGGGTCGAACATCTGCACCTGGATCGGCTTCAAGCACGTCAACTACATGGTCGAGGAAGCCGTGCTGGACCACCTGCGCCAGCGCGGGTTCCCGGCGGGCGCGCTGTACGAGCGCTACGGCCTGTGCACCGACATCACCGACCTGGACACCAAGATCCTCACGGCCTTCCACATCGACGACCTGGCCACGGCCACCGTCAAGGAGGTCGCGCACGACGGCCCCGAGCTGCGGCTGGCCGTCGAGTTCACCGTCGACCGCGGCAAGCCCGTGCGCGCGGTGAAGTCGAAGGTGTCCGTGTCGCTGCGCCTGGACCCGCACGGCTTCGACGCCGAGGACGCGCCCGCCGAACTGGCGCCGCACGTCGTGGACGCGATCTCCGCGGCCGGCGACAAGGTCGTCCCGATCACCGTCGGCGACGCCGACCCGCTGGACCTGCTCACCGCGGGCCGCAACGCGTTCGGCTGGGCGTGGCGGATGCCGTACTTCTACTGCCACTTCACCGAGCGCGTGCAGATGTCCGGCTACCTGCGCCAGATGGAGGAGATCCTCGACCTGTTCGTCGAGGACCGCGGCGTCTCCATCAAGACCCTGCTCGACGAGCAGAACTGGATCCCGGTCGTGCCGCACTCGCGGATCACGTTCCTGGCCGAGGCGAAGATGGAGGAGACGCTGTACACCGTCTTCACCGTCGAGGACATCTTCAAGCGGTACACGTTCACCGCCCGCATGGACTGCTACGTGCTGCGCGACGGCGTGCTCGTGCCCACCGCGACCGGCAAGATCACCCACGGCTGGGCCGTGATCGAGAACCGCAAGGACTGGAGCCTGGTCAACTTCGACGACCGGCTCACCGACGCGCTCACCGGCAAGGCGGGCGTGATCTCCGGCCGCGGAACGGTCTGATCCCATGACCGCCGCGACTCCCGTCGACCGCAGCGGTCGACTCGTCTTCTCGGCCTGGTCCGCCGTGTCGCCGTACGGCATCGGCGGCGACGCCTTCGCCGCGGGCGTCGTGGCGGGCCGGGACGCGACCACCGAACTCGACCAGGAGACCTACCCCGGCCCGTACCCGCGGGCCGGGCTGGTCCCCGAGTTCACCGCCGCGGGCGCGCTGGGCCGCAAGGGAACCCGCACGATGGACCGGGTCACGGCCATCGCCGTGTCCGCCGTCGGGCAGCTCATCTCCGACTGCGGTCCCGAGCTGCTGGCCGAACCCGACCGGGTCGGACTCGTGCTCGGCACCGGGTCCGGCAGCGTCCAGTCCATCATGGACTTCACCAAGGACTCGCTGACCGGCGTCAAGCCGTACCACGTCGACCCGGCGCTGTTCCCGAACACGGTGATGAACCGGGCCGCGGGCCAGAGCGCCATCTGGCACGGCATCAAAGGCCCCAACACGACCATCGCGGGCGGCGCCCTGACCGGCCTGCTCGCCCTGAGCTACGCGGTGCGGCTCTACCGCGGCGGGCACTGCGACCGGGCCCTGCTCGGCGCGGCCGAGGAGTACTCGGTGCAGCGCGCGTGGCTGGAGTGGCACGGCCGCACCCGCGACGGCGCCGCGCCCACGCTCGGCGAGGGCGGCGCGGTGTTCCTGCTGGAGCCGTCCTCCGGCGCCGAGTCCGCCGGACGCGTTCCGCTCGCCACGGTGCTGGCCACCAGGTTCCGCGCGTTCGGCGACGCCGCCGACGCCCGGCAGGCCGTGGCCGACTGCGTGCGGGCAGCGTTGACCCAGGCCGGCGTCTCGGCCGCCGACGTGCGGCTGGTCGCCCCCGCCGGTGGTGAGTTCGAAGCCGTCGAGGACGGTGGTGTGACCGACGCGCTCGACGGCGGCACGCCGGAGTTCGTCCGCTGCGGGCAGCTGTTCGGCGATACGTCGGCCGCGACCGCGAGCTTCCAGCTGGCCGCCGTGCTGGCGAAGGCGGGCGGCGGGATCGCGCTGGTCACCGGTGTGGACCGGGACGGCACGGTCGGGTGCGCGGTGCTGGAGCTGGCCGGATGACCGCCGTGGAGGAGGGGACGCGGATCTTCGTCGACCCCGACGACCCGGTGTTCGCCGGGCACTACCCCGGATTCCCGATCCTGCCGGGCCTGTTCGTGGTCGAGCACGTGCACGCGGCCGTCCGCGACCGCCTGCCCGGCAAGCGGGTCAGCGCGGTGCAGCGGGCCAAGTTCCTCCGCCCGGTGTTCCCCGGCGACACGCTGTCGATCACGGCGGTGTTCGAGGACGACGGCGACGGCGTGCGCGTGTCGGCCGTGGTGTCGAAGGACGACGGGCCCGTCGCGGAGATCAAGCTGAGGTACACGGCATGACCGGCGTCGCGGAGATCAAGCGGATCATCCCGCACCGGTTCCCGGTGCTGCTGGTGGACCGGGTGTCCGAAGTGGACCCCGGCCGCACGCTGGTAGCGCACAAGGCGGTCAGCGGTCGCGAGCCCTGCTACGACGGGCTCGCCGACGACGCCGACCACGCGTACCCGATCGGCCCGCTGCTGGAGTCGTGGGCGCAGTGCGCCGTGCTGCTCACGCGGTGGGACAGCCCGAACCCGGACGTGCTGGCCGACAAGGTGGAGCTGATCACCGGGATCCGCGGGGTGTCGCTGCTGGCCCCCGTGTACCCCGGAGACGTGCTGACGCACTACGTCCGGCTCGTCCGCGAGGTCGACGACGCCGCGATCCTGGCCGGTCACAGCACGGTCGGCGGTCGCACGGTGCTGGAGATCGGCACGTTCACGATGGCCCGCCGCGGGGTCGAGGTCCTGCGGCCGCAACGGGGAGTGGTGGCATGAGGCGCGTCGCGCTGGTTTCCGGAGGATCGCGCGGGATCGGGCACAAGGTGGTGACCCGGCTCGCCGAGGATGGCCACGACGTCGCGTTCTGCTACCAGTCCAACGCCGACGCGGCCGCGGTCGTGGCCAAGGAGGCCGAAGCCGCGGGCGCCACCGTGTTCACCGCGCAGGTGGACGTGTCGCAGCGCCGCGAGGTCGAGGTGTTCGTGAAGAACGCCGAGAAGGAGCTGGGCGGCCTGCACACCGTCGTGTCGTGCGCGGGGATCGTGCGGGACAACCCGCTGGTGCTGCTGAAGGACGACGACTGGCAGGCGGTGCTGCGGGTCAACCTCGACGGCACGTACTACCTGTGCAAGGCAGCGGTGTTCGCGATGATGAAGCGCCGCGCGGGCAGCGTGATCACCATGTCGTCCGTCGCGGGCGTCTACGGCAACGCCGCGCAGACCAACTACGCCGCGTCCAAGGCCGGGATCATCGGGTTCAGCAAGTCGCTGGCCAAGGAGGTCGGCAAGTACGGCATCCGGGTCAACGCCGTCGCGCCGGGCTTCATCGAGACCGACATGGTCGCGGGCCTGGCCGACGACTTCGTGGCGAGGATGACCGAGAAGATCCTGCTCGGCCGGTTCGGCACGGCCGACGAGGTGGCCGACCTGGTGTCGTTCCTGGCCTCGGACAAGGCCTCCTACGTCACGGGCCAGGTGTTCGGCGTCGACGGGGGGTTGGTGATTTGAGCAGGAACCCGAAGTTCTACTTCTCGTTGCGCAGCCCGTACTCCTGGATGGCGTACCGGGACCTGCTGGAGCGCTACCCAGACGTGGCCGAGGCCGTGGAGTGGGTGCCGTTCTTCGAACCCGACGCGCTGAGCGAGCGGATGCTGACCGACCGGGGCGAGGAGTTCCCGTACTCGGCGATGTCCCGCGCCAAGCACTTCTACATCCTCCAGGACGTCGGCAGGCTCACGAAGGCGCGCGGCCTGCCGCTGACGTGGCCGGTCGACCGCGAGCCGGTCTGGGAGGTGCCGCACCTCGGCTACCTCGTGGCGGAGCGCGGTGGCAAGGGACCCGAGTACATCGCCGCCGTGTACCGCGCGCGGTGGGAGCTGGGGCTGAACATCTGCGACCCGGCCGTGATCGCCGACGTCGCGACCTCGCTCGGACTCGACCCGGTCGCCGTGTCCACGGCGGCCTCCTCCGCCGAGCTGCGCGCGGAAGGTGTCGAGGTCCTGCTGCGGATCTGCAAGGACGGCGTGTTCGGCGTGCCGTTCTTCGTGCACCGGTTCTCCCGGTTCTGGGGGATGGACCGGCTGGACGACTTCGCCGCGCACCTGCGGTCGAAGCTGGCTCCGGCGGGCGCGCTGCCCGCCACGGCGTCGTCCGTCTCGACAGGACGGTCGTCGGAGGAGAGCCACGCGGGCGGCTGCGGCTGACGGACGGCTCCCCCGGAAAACGTTCCGGGGGAGCCGTCCGGTCGTCAGGCGCAGCGCCAGAAAGCCGGCTGGGTGAACGTGGTGGAGTTCCAGCTGTAGCCCGCCACCGTGCCGTCGTCCGCCGAGACCTCGAAGGTGCGCTGCCCGGTGATCGTGCCAACCTTGGCCGTCCCCTGCCAGACCCAGTGCGCCGCGGTCAGACCGGTGACGATCTTCCAGCCCGTCGTCTGGCCGGTGCGGTTGATCGACGTGATGAGGTTGGACGCGACCGGCTTGGTGATCGCGCCGCTCTGCTCCCACACCGCGCCGACCATGCCGCCCGCGTTGATCGCCCCGGCCACCCGGCCGTTGGAGATGGCCTCGCCGTAGACGGACGTGGTGCCAGACGGGGTCGGCAGCACCCGCGCCGTCCCGGCCTTCCACAGGTACAGCGCCGTGGCGTCGATCGAGTTCGTGGTGGTGGGGTAGTACTCGACCAGCACGGTGCCGTCCTGGTCGACGGCCTGCCCGAGCGTCTGGCCCGCCGACGGCAGGCCGCCCAGCTTCACCACGGTGCCGGGTGCGCTGGCGGGCCACAGGACCGCCTTGCGCACGAGGTACGAGGACCCGTTCACCACGACGGTCGTGCCGACTTCGCCGACGACGTCCCCGGCGTCGTTGACGCCGTTGGCCCAGGAGTGCTCGGTGCCCGCCGGCTCGGGCAGCACCTGCAACGCCGTGCCGACCGAGCGGAACGCGCGCTGCTGGTTGCCGGTCGGCGCGCTGGTGTGCCCGACGATCGTGCCGGACTTGTTGACGCCCGACACGAACGCGTGGGAGTAGCCGGGAACCGTGCCGTAGTCGACGACCTGGCCGCCGACCCAGCGGACGGCGTGCACCGTCCCGCCCGAGGTCTGCGCCTCGCCCGCGTAGCCGCTGAGGCTGTCGGCCGCCCGCACCGAGCCCTGGGTCAGTCCCGCGGGCAGCGGCAGCTGGGTCGGTGTCCACGTGCACGCCGCCGCGGAGGCCGTGGGGGAGGCGATCGCGGTGAGCGCCAACGCGACGACCACCGGGTATCTGAACCGCATGATTCTCCTTGACTGGTAAGGAAACCAACGGTCCACAGTGGCGAAGTGGGCTGACTCGCGGCTGACCGTGCGCTGATCAGCCGCGCCGCAGGAGCAGGTCCAGGCCGAAGTCGAAGCGCTCGTCGAACGCGGCGGGCTCGAAGTGCGCCACCACGCGCGCCAGCGCCGGGTACGGGCCGGCGGTGACGGCCTGGGCGAGCCGGTGGTCGCCCGGTTCGGGGAACGCCTGCTCCTCCTGCGCCAGGCCCAGGGTGAAGTAGACGAGCGTCCAGCACAGCCAGACGGCCTCCTTCTCCCCGTGACCGTCCGCGAGGAGCGCGCCGACCAGCGCGTCGGCGAAGCCGAGGGTGGCGGGTTCGGCGGCGTAGGTGCCCGCGACGATCGACGCCCCGTCCCGGTGCCGGAGGAGCGCGCGGCGGTAGCGGTGGGCCAGTTCCCGGACCCGCTCGCGGGGGTCGTCCGGCAGGTCGGCCGTCGAGGCCTTGGCGATGATCGCGTCGGCCATCAGCTCCCGCAGGCGCGCCTTGGTCTTCGCGTGCCACAGGACGGTGTTCATCCGCACGTCGAGGCGGGTCGCGATGGAGCGGATCGACACCGCGTCGGCGCCCTCCTCGTCCATCAGGTCCAACGCGGTCAACACCACGATGCCCGCGTCGAGGCCAGAGCGGCTCGCTTGACTCTTGGTCACCGACCTAGTATATCTCTTGGTCAGTGACCAAGGAGGCAGCGGTGGAGCAGGTAGTGGTGGTCGGGGGCGGTCCCGTGGGGCTGTGGCTCGCGGCGGAGTTGAGGCTGGGCGGGGCGTCCGTGGTGGTGCTGGAGGCGAGGGAGGAGCGCGATCCGCACTCGAAGGCGCTCACGATCCACCCGCGCACCCTGGAGGTGCTGGCGTGCCGGGGGATCGTCGACCGGTTCCTCGCCGAGGGCATGCGGATCCCCAGCGGGCACTTCGCCGGGCTGGACAGCCGGATGGACTTCCGGGTGCTCGACACGCCGTACCCGTTCACCCTCGCCCTGCCGCAGGCGCGGACGGAGGAGCTGCTGGAGGAGCACGCCCTGTCGGTCGGGGTGAAGGTGCTGCGGGGAGAGCGGGTCGAGGGGCTGGTCCAGGGAGTCGACGGCGTCACCGTGCACGGGACGTCCACCGTGGAAGCGTCGTACGTCGTCGGGTGCGACGGGGCCCGCAGCACCGTGCGGGCCGCGGCGGGCATCGAGTTCCCCGGCACGGACGCGACGAGCTGGGGCTGGCTCGGCGACGTCGTGCTGGACGACCCACCACCGTCGCCGGTGCTCTCGGTGACGGGCGCCGAGGGCGGGATCATGGTCGTCGCGCTGCCCGGCGGCGTGCACCGGTTCGTGGGCAACGACCCGACCGGCAACCGCACGACGTGGCCGGGCGAGCTGACCCTGGAGGAGCTGCGCGCCACCGTCGTCCGGGTGACGGGCAAGGACTTCGGCATGCGCGACCCGCGCTGGCTGTCCCGCTTCGGCAACACCACCCGCCAGGCCGCCGAGTACCGCAGGGGCCGGGTGCTGCTCGCGGGCGACGCCGCCCACGTGCACTTCCCGACCGGCGGCGTCGGCCTCAACGTGGGCGTGCAGGACGCGGCCAACCTGGGCTGGAAACTGGCCGCCGTCGTCACCGGCCGCGCCCCTACCGACCTGCTCGACACCTACCACGCCGAACGCCACCCGGTCGGCGCCGAGTTGCTGCGCGCCACCAGAGCACAAACCGCCCTGATGACCAGCTACACCCCCGAGACCATCGCACTGCGGTCACTCCTCAGCGACCTCATCGCCCAGGTACCGGCCTTCTCCCGCACACTGGCCGACCGCCTCTCCGCACTGGACATCACCTACCCAGCCCCCAACGACTCCCACCCACTAACCGGCCACCGCGCCCCAAACCTCCACTTCACCAACAACACAACCCTCTTCGACCTACTACAAACCGGCCACCACGTCCTAATCACCCCCACCCCCACCCCACCCACCACCCTGCCTATTCCGCCGGACGTGGTGCCCGCGGGTGTCCTGCTTGCACCATCGGACGCACTGCCTGCGGGCGCGGTGCCTACTCCACCGGACGTGGTGCCCGCGAGCGCCCTACTCGCTCCGCCCGACGTACTGCCCACGGCCACCCTGCTTGCTCCACCGGACGCGGTGCTCACGAGCGCACTGCTCGACCCACCAGCGGAATGGGCCACGGTCACGACCGCACTCATCCGTCCGGATGGCCACGTCGCTTGGGCGACGTCCGTCAAGCCCGAGGCGGCCGCATGAACCTCCCACCCGCCCCGCCGTGGGCTAGCCCCGCCCGCTCTGCCGACCATGGCGGTGGTGACGTCGTAGGCAGGTCGGATCGCCTGTGCCACACTGGAACGCGGTGATGCGGGTCCGGCTGCACCGGAACCGACAGCCGTGTTCCTGGGCCATGCGACCGGGTCCGCAATCCGGCCGACACGCCTGTCGATTCCGATGAGGCCGACGCGCCCGACGGGTCTTGCGTCGACCTCGTGCCGATTCGGGAGGCGCTGTGTCCGTTCGAAGATTCCTGGCGCACAAGAACTCCGGTAAGAGTCGCCTGTTCGCGGTGCGCCACGACACCCTGGAAGCCGTGACCACGCTGGGAGTCGGGGACGTGGAGCGGACGGACGACATCGTCCGGGCGCTCGACGTGTACCTGTCGGTGCGGGACGAGGTGGCGCTGGAGGAGGCTCTGCGCGGTCTTCCCGACGCCGTGCTGCTGGCGATCCGCGGTTACCTGCGGTCGCGCGCCACGCCGGAACCGGGGACGTTCGGTCCGAACGGTCTCGTCGAGGTGGTTCGTCGGGCGCGCTTCCCGCTGGAGTCCGGCACGATCGAGCAGTACCTGTCGGGCGCGTACGTGATCGGCCTGGGGATCCGGGTGGAGAACCTGGTCGATGACCGCGATCGGCACCGCTGGGCCGTGGTGTTGCTCAACGGGATGCCCTTCGTCCCCATGGGCGGCGAGGCGCGGGCGTGGCGGTTGCCCGACGGGAGTCGGGTCGAAGCCGAGTGGATCAAAGGCGACGCCCCCGGCAGACAGGTGCCCGCCGCGCTCACGGCCGCCCGGAAGGCCGCCGCAGCAGGGAGGCGCGTCCGAATCCACACCTACCTACAGGGCGACGGCAAGCACTGGCTCGACGGAGCCATGACGACCTCGGCGGTCGTCGACGTCTTCAACGAACCACCACCGACCAACCCGCCGCCCACCGACTGAACGACCACCGCCGACCACGTGAACCGCTGCCGCTGCCGATAGAACCGCCGCTGCCGACCGAGCCAGCCACTGCCGACCGGGCCGGACTGTTGCCGACCGGGCCCTACCGCCGCCGATCGCGCGAATCGCTGCCACCGCCGACAGAACCGCCGCTGACCGACTGGACAGGACCGCCGCTGATCGAACCGCCGCTGTCGACCAGACCGCTGTCGACCAGACCGCTGCCAGCTGGGCCGCCATTGGCCGACCGGCCCGCTGCCGACCGGACCGCTGTCGGCCAAAGCAGCCCTGACCGGCCAAAAGGCCGCTGACCGATTGGATCACCGCCAACCGACTACAACGCCGCACCAAGCCGCAGCCAACCGACTACCCCATCGCCAACCAAGCCGCCGCCAACCGACTACACCGCCGCCAACCAAGCCGCCGCCAACCGACTACACCGCCGCCAACCGCACCCACGCCGTCCGCACCACGCCACCGCGTGAACGTCGGAGGGGCAGGCCCGTGTGCTCGGCCTGCCCCTCCGACGTTCCCCGCCGACTAGCTCAGGTCGGCGCACGCCTTCGCGTCCGGGTCGGCGCCCGCCTTGGGCACCCACCTGATGTTGGCGAACGACGCCGACAGCGGTCCGTCGGTGTAGACGAGGAACGGGGTGTTGACGCGTTCGAAGTCCAAGCCGCCCGCCGCGAAGCAGGAGACCGGGATCTTCACCGTGTTCTTGCCCGGCGGCAGGTTCGTGAGCAGGTTGGTCACGGCCACCTCGGCGAAGCACGGGTAGAGGCAATGCGTGCTGACCACGGTCCGGTTGGTCGGGGCCTGGTTCACGATCACGTCGAACACCAGCGCGGCGTCGGTGTTCAGGTAGCCGCGCAGGTCGTTGCCCGTTCCCGGGCTCTG
>DATMCA010000304.1:0-3501 GCA_035559015.1 Umezawaea sp.
CCAGGAAGCTCCACGACGCGGCGACCCCGGCGGCGGCCAGGCTCAGCGCGAGCGTGCCGAGCGCCAGGAAGAACGCGTTCACGCCGAACCTGCTCATCAGCAGGCTGATCAGGAACCCGACGACGGCCGAGATGAGGACGCCCACCACCAGGGCGATCCACGCGTTGACCTCGTGCCGCCAGGTCAGGACCGCGACGGAGAACGCGCCCGTGCCGAACGCCACGATGTGCGAGAGGGACAGCTGGCCGACGTAGCCGCCCGCGATGTTCCAGGTGAAGTTGCGCAGCGCGTAGAGCAGCGCCACGAACCCCACGCCCACCATCGGCGGTGGCACCAGGTACGGGTACACCAGCGCGAAGACCAGCGCCACCGTGACGACGACGGCGTTGACCCTCCTCAGTGGAGTGTCGAGGTACCGCAGCGGATTCATCCCACACCCACCTTCGTCGAGGTGGCGCGCGGCTTGATCCGCGCGGCCGCCCGCACCACCAGGCCCTGCGGCCTGACCAGGATCACCAGGAAGAACAGGCCGTACACGAGGGCCGTCGCGAGCGTCCCCGGCGCGTAGAGGCTGCCGAGCGCCTCGGCGAGTCCCAGCAGGACTCCCGCCGCGACCGTCCCCCACAGCGAGCCCGCGCCGCCGATGACCACGACGATGAACGCCTTGATCGTCAGTTCGAGCCCCAGCGCGGGCGACACCGGCTGGATCGGCAGCAGCAGTCCGCCCGCGATGGCCGCGAGCCCGCAGCCGAGCGCGAACGTGAGCCGGTAGACGCGGCGGACGTTGATGCCCACGTGGATCGCGCCGTTGAGGCTCTCCGAGCAGCCGCGGATGATCCTGCCGATCCTGGTGCGGTAGACCAGGAACGACACGGCCAGCACGAGCACCAGGCTCAGCACGCCCGCGGCCATCCGGGGTGCGCTGATCGTCACGCCGGACGAGGTGAAGGCCTCGAACGGGTACGGGTTGGGGATCGTCTCGAACGGTTCCGGGTGCAGGACCTGGAACAGGTACTGGATGGCGATCCCCAGGCTCAGGGTGATCACCAGCTGGCTGTGGCCGCCCTTGGCCAGGCCGGACTCCAGCAGGAAGCGCTGCACCAGGTACCCGACGAGCGCGCCGCCCGCCGCGGCCACGACGATCGCCCCCAGGAACGGGAGGAAACCCTTCGGTCCCAAGGAGAGCACGCCGTACATCCCGATGAGCACGAAGTAGCCGTGGGCGAAGTTCACCACCCGCATGACGGTGAACACCAGGTACAGCCCGATGCCGATCAGCGAGTAGATGAGCCCTTGAAGCAGTCCGGTGGACGCGAGTTGGAGCACCGTGCTCACGCCTTCACCACCCCTCCGGTCGCGGCGCTGCCGAGGTACCCGCGCCTCATCAGCTCGGAGTCGGCCAGCTCGTCGGTCGGGCCCTCGCCCGCGATGACCCCGTTCTCCAGGACGTAGGCCCTGGAGGCGAGGGCGAACGCCTGGTGCACGTTCTGCTCCACCAGCAGGACCGTGGTCCCGCGTTCGTTGATCCGCGCGATGGTGCGCATGATCGACGTGACCACCAGCGGCGCCAGCCCCAGCGACGGTTCGTCGAAGACGAGCATCCTCGGTCGGGACATCAGCCCCCGGCCGATGGCGAGCATGCTCCGCTCCCCTCCGCTGAGCGTTCCGGCGAGCTGTTCGGCGCGCTCGGCCAGTCGCGGGAACAGCTCGTAGATCTCGGCGAGCACGGTGTCGGCCGTCGTGCGGTCGCGCGCGGCGATCGCGCCGAGCCTCAGGTTCTCCTCCACGGTCATGCCCGCGAACAGGGCGCGGTTCTGCGGGACCACGACCAGTCCGCGCCGAACCCGGTCCCACGGTCGGACGCCGAGCAGCGACTCCCCCTGGAAGGACAGGGTCTTCGCCTTGGTCGGCAGCATCCCCAGGACGCCTTCGATCAGCGACGTCTTGCCCGCCCCGTTGGACCCGACGAGGCAGACGCACTCCCCCTCGTGGACCACCAGGTCGACCTGGTGCAGCACCTCGGACCGGCCCCGCCTGACGGTGAGGCCCTCGATCTCCAACGTGGCCACGGCGCTACTTGCTTCCGGGACGCGGGTAGACGATCTTGGCGGTGGCGATGGCCTCCGGGTACACGGGGATGAACTGCCCGCCCTGCACCTGGGTGACGATGCCCTCGGCCTTGGAGTTCAGGCCCTTCTCGTCGAACTTCACGCCGTGGCCGATGATGTACATGCCGTTCTTGTCACCGCCCAGCCCGTCGAAGTCGACCTTGCGCAGGGCCTGTGCGATCTTCTCCGAGTCGTCGGCCGTGCCCGCGATCGTGATCGCCTCGGCCGCGACGGCGAGCGCCGAGTAGTAGCAGGCGCCGATGCCGTCGGGCTTCTGGCCGTCGTAGGCCGCCACGTAGTCGTCGTAGAACTTCTGCGGCGAGAACTTGGAGCCCTCCTTGCCCTTCAGCTTCTCGGTCCAGTAGCTGCCCGCCAGGTCGTTCTCGGCGATGTCGCCCGCGGACTCGACGAACTTGGTGTTGGTGTTGCCGCCGAGCACGCCGACCGTGGCGCGCGGGACGAAGCCGGAGGCCTTGAGCGCGGGGTAGAACTGGAACGTGCCCTGCGGGTTGCCGCCGAAGATCAGCACGTCCGGGTTCGCCGCCTGCACCTTGCTCACCAGCGGCGCGTAGTCGCTGGTGGACGCCTCGTCGTAGGAGATCGTGTCCACCAGTCGGACGTCCGGGAACTCGTCCTTCATCGTCCGCTCCCACGCGGTCTTCGCCTCCGGGAAGGCGCCGAGGCTGGCGTGGACGATCAGCGCGGTTCTCACCGGGCTGCCCGAGGCCTTGGCGCCCGCCATGACGGCGCGCACCGACGCGGCGGCCCAGCCCTTGTCGGCGAGCATCGTGGGTTCGAGCTTGAACGCGTACTTGCGGCCGTCGCCGATGATCGACGCGGCGGCCTCCATCGGCACCAGCAGCGGCACCTTGATCTGGTCGGCGGTCGTCGCCGCCACGACGGTGGGCGGGCTGGCGGACGCGCCGAGCATGATCCGGCAGCCGTCCTGCACGAGCTGCTTCATCAGCGCGGGCACGGCGTCCGGCTTGGACTGGTTGTCGACCGCCTTGATGACGACCTGGCGGCCCAGGATCCCGCCCAGCCCGTTGAGGTCTTTCGCGGCGAGCTGGAGGGCGTTCAGCGTCTGGGTGCCGTACGCGGCGGTGGCGCCGGTCAGCGAGGCGACGTAGCCGATGGTGATCGGGTTGCCGCCGCTGCCGCCGGACGCCGTCCCGCTGTCACCGCAGGCGGCCAGGAAACCGGTGGCCCCCAGGGCTCCCGCCCCCATCAGGAAGCGGCGGCGGGACGCCTGGATGTCGAGCAGACCGTGGGACTTGTTGGTGGCCATCGTTGGTACCTCTCGCCATTGGGAGGCGCGTCGCGCCCGAGGAGTTGTCGTGCCGTCGTGCGTGCGAAAACCCGGCCTCAACGGCCGGTCCAGTGCGGTTTTCGC
>DATMCA010000305.1:0-7018 GCA_035559015.1 Umezawaea sp.
GTTCTCCACGTCCACGAACCCGGTCACCTCCCAGCCGTTCGCGCCCTCGACGACGAGCACGTTGCCGTCGTGGAAGTCGTTGTGGCACAGGACGGGCGCCGCGCACCCGCCGAACAGGGGTACCCGCTCGGCGACGTGCCGCTCGACGGTGTCGCGCAGGGCGCGGTCACCGCCGAGGTCGTCGAACTCCGCGAGCTTCCTGTCGAACTGGCGGGTCATGTAGGCGGTGTTCGTCGACTCGGGTTCCTCCACCTCGGTGGTCAAGTAGCCGAACGCGGCCTGGCCGATGCCGTGCACGGCCGCCAGCACCTCGCCGAGCCGCCGGTAGAGCCGCCGGTTCGCGGCGGCGTCGAGGAGGGGGTCGACCTCGGACAGCGGCAGGCCGGGCAGGGCGGTCATCACGGTGAACGCGTGGTCCAGCAGGCCGCCTGGAGGCTCGACGAGCAGCACCTCCGGCGTCGGCCCGACGCCGTGCGCGGCGAGCGTCCGGTAGACGTGGACCTCCTTGTCCTGCCCCCACCGCCACAGCTCGGGGTAGACCTTCACGATCACCGGTTCCCCGCGGTCGGCCCGCAGTTCCCACACGCCGCTCAGCTCGCCACCGGTGCGGACCACCAGTTCGGCGAGCGTCGCCGACGGCGCCACGCGCCGCAGGATCGCCTCGGCCGCCCGGCGGGGGAGTTCGACGTTCGGCATGGTCGCGGACGGTAGACCGCTCGGTCACCCCTGGCGACCGGTTTTCCCGGCCTCCAGGGGTTTGGTGAAGCGGAAGTGCTCGGCGAGCACGTCCGCGACGGCCGCAATCGCTTGCGCCAGCCGGTCGTCGTGCGTGCCGGTCAGCAGCTGCCACGGCACACCGCGGTCGGCCAGCCCAGCGGTGAACAGGTCCGTCATCCGCTCCCGGAGGTGCTCGCCGTCCCGCCAGCCGTCCTGCTCGAACGGCACCCCGACGTGGTCGGTGAGCAGGTACAGCGCGGGTTTGGCGGCGTGCGGCGCGATGTCGGGGTGCGGCGCGCCGAGGTAGCGGTGCCCCCAGACGGTCGCGGCCCAGGCGTCGTTGTCGCACACCAGCACCGGCCCGGCCACGGCCGCGTCCTCGTCGAACCGCTGGCGTACCGCCACGTCCACGAAGTCGCCGACCGTCCACACCAGATCGTCCAGCCCGGCGCCGGGGTCGAAGGCCTTGGCGGCGGTCAGCTTCAGCTCGGTGTGCCGCCTGCCGTACTCCGGCACCCACGGCGCGCCCAGTTCGGCGGCCAGCGCCCGCGACAGCGTGGTCGTCCCGCTGCTCTCCGCGCCCACCACGACGATCCTCGCGACGAGCCCGCGCCGGGTCGCGGGCGCCAGGTGGTGCCAGTGGGCGGCCGGGTCCGCGCGCACCGCCGTGCCGGACACCGGGAACGCCGACCGGGCCGGGTCGACGGGCACGTGCACCGCGCCCAGCCGCTTCGCCATCTCGTCGCCGTAGGCCTCGCTGGAGAACACGGCGTCCACGGGCGCGCCCGCCGGGTCCCCGTCGAGGATCGCCCGGCGGGCCAGCACCGACCGCGCGACCCCCATGTGGAGTTCCCAGACCGCGTCGTCCTCGAAGTCCATCCGGTGGTCGTCGACGTCCCCGACGACGACCACGCCGGGGTCGGCGGCGTGCTCCGCGGCCAACCAGGACACCCGGTCGGCCAGCGGGATCGACTCGACGCTCGACCCGAGCACGGCGACGGTAGTGCGCTCGCTGCTCGCCGCCGCCGTGCGGACCAGGTGGTGGTGCCCCGCGTGCGGCGGGTAGAACTTGCCGAGCACCAGCGCGTGGCGGAAGCGGGTCACGCGGCCACCAGGTCCCGGCGGAGCGCCTTCGACCAGGACCGCAGGCCCAGGACGCACAGGGCGATGAAGCCTAGGTACAGGATCGCCGTCAGCCACAGGTCCTTGTACGCGTAGAGCGGCACGTAGATCACGTCGGCCGCGATCCACAGCCACCACGACTCCACCTTCTTGCGCGTCTGACCCCAGGTGGCCAGCAGTGACAGGACCGTCGTGACCGCGTCCGCCCACGGCACGGTCGACGACGTGTAGGCCGTCAGGACCCACACCAGGACACCGGTCAGCACCACGCCCGCCACCGCCAGCCAGAGCCACTGCGGCGGTGTCGTCCGGCTGACCGGCAACGGCGTGTGCTCGACCCCGCCGCGCAGCCAGGACCACCAGCCGTAGAGCGCCAGCCCCAGGTACACGACCTGGAGCCCCGAGTCGGCGTAGAGGCCGCTGGTGGCGAACAGCGCCAGGAACGCCAGGTTGTTCAGGATGCCGATGGGCCAGTTCCAGCTGTTCTGCCGGGCCACCAGCCACACGCAGAGCGCGCCCGTCACGAACCCGAACACCTCGCCCCAGGTGGTGGTGGCGCCCGCGAAGGTCAGCGCGGGGGTGGAGAAGGGGACAAGGACCACGTCCAGGAGCGACAAGGTGGTGCCTCCGATTGACGTCCGTTCGAACACGTGTTCGAATGAGTGGCATGCGATGGGACGGGCAGAAGGACGGGGCGGCGCCTCAGCAGGCGCTACCGGGGTTGCCGGGGCTCGTGCGCAGCGTACGAACTCCCGAGTTCGCCGACGTGGTGTTCCACGAGGTGCACGCCAAGTCCGTGCTGAACAAGGTCCCCGGAGCCTCCCCCATGCCGTTCAAGTGGACGGTCAACCCCTACCGCGGCTGCACGCACGGCTGCACGTACTGCTTGGACGGTTCGACCCCGATCCTGCTGGGCGACGGCCGGGTCCGCGCGCTGGCCGAGCTGGAAGTCGGCGACGAGGTCTGCGGGACCCGCGGCGGCCGTTACGTGCGCACCGCCGTGCTCGCCCACTGGCGGACCGTGAAACCCGCTTACCGGGTGGTCCTGGAGGACGGCGCCTCCCTCGTGTCCAGCGGTGAGCACCGCTTCCTCTCCACCGAGGGCTGGCGCCACGTGGCCTCCGGCTCCTGCGACCTCCCGCGCCTGTCGGTGGGGGACAGGCTGGTCGGTTTCGGCGGCTTCGCCGCGGGCCCGGACCAGGACGCCGAGTACCGCAGCGGCTACCTGTGGGGCGTGGTCCGCGGCGGCCTGACCACCGAACCCGAGGCCCTGGAACGAGCCGAGCTGTACGCGGGCCTGGACCGCGACCGCATCGAGTGGCCCGTCGCACCCGGCGACGGCTGGACCAAGGGCTTCCTGGCCGGCGTGTTCGACGCAGCAGGCCGGTGCGACGACGGCGTGCTCAGGATCCGCACCGACCACCCGATCGTCGACGCCGTGGTGCTGGGCCTGAAACGCCTCGACTTCGACTGCACCGTCGAGGACGGCACCACCCGCCTGCGCGGCGGCGCCCCGGAAGCCCTCCGCTTCTGCCACGTCGTCGATCCCGCTCGCAGCTCGTTCCGGTCCGTTGACGGCGCCTCGCTCGACGCGGCCGTGGCCGTCGTGGCCGTCGAGGCCCTCGGCGAGGAGCGCGAGCTGTTCGACATCACCACGGGGACCGGAGACTTCGTCGCCAACGGCGTCGTCAGCCACAACTGCTTCGCCCGGAACACCCACAGGTACCTCGACCTGGACGCCGGCCGCGACTTCGACACCCAGGTCGTCGTGAAGGTCAACGCCGTCCAGGTGCTGACGCGGCAGCTCCGCTCGACCCGCTGGCAGCGCGAACACGTCGCGATGGGCACCAACACCGATCCCTACCAGCGGGCCGAGGGCCGGTACCGCCTGATGCCGGGGATCATCAAGGCGCTGGCCGACTCCGGCACACCGTTCTCCATCCTGACCAAGGGAACCGTATTGGCCAGGGACCTGCCGTTGCTGGTCGAGGCGGCCAAGTCGGTACCGGTCGGCGTCGGCGTCTCCCTCGCCCTGCTGGACCGCGAACTACAGCAGTCCTTGGAACCCGGCACCCCCACCCCCCAAGCCCGCCTGGACCTGATCCGCCGAGTCCGCGATGCCGGCCTACCCTGCGGCGTCTTCATCGCCCCGGTATTGCCCGCCCTGACCGACTCCAAGGAACACCTCGACGCCTTGCTGGCGGCCATCGCGGCCACCGGAGCCACCGGCGTCACCGCACTCGCCCTACACCTGAGACCTGGCGCGCGGGAGTGGTTCGCGTCTTGGCTACTGCGCGAACACCCGGATCTGCTGGACGGCTATCGGAACCTGTACGGGTCCGGGAGCTATGCGGACAAGCGCTACCGGAATTGGCTGGAGGCGCGGATGCGGCCGTTGATGAGGCGGCACGGGTTCGTGGGCGGGAGAGAGGCCGGGGTGCCGGGAGATGGGGAGGGGCGGTGGCCGGATGGGGCACTGCCTGCCGGGGTGCCTACGCAGAGGGGGATTGACCGGGACCAGTTGACTCTGCTTTAGGGGGCAGGGGTCGGGGCAACCCGCTGCACGGGTGGGCCAAGGCCTGGGTGGCCCGCTGCACGGGTGAGCCCTGATCCGGGTGACCCGCTGCATGGGGTGAGGCGAGGTCTGGCGACCCATACCGCAGGTGGGCTACGAGCCGGGTGGCTCGCCGCACGGGCGAGGCACGATTCGCGTGACCCGCCGCGCGGCTGGGCCAAGATCCGGCGACCCGCTGCGCAGGTGGACCAGGATCCCATCGACCGCCGCACGGGTGAGACGAGGTCCGGCGACCCACTACGCAGGTGGCCGAGATCTGGCGGCCCACTACGCAGGTGGTCAAGATCTGGCGGCCCACCACATTGGTGGGACAGGGCTTTCCCTAGTCGTGTCCGATTTTACTTGGGGGATTTGTCCCTTAAAATTGCGGATCGGGCAGGGCTTTCGGGCACTGCCTTTTAGCCCGATAAAGGGACAAATCTAGGGGCCCCAAGTCAAATCGGACACATCCCGCTGGGAGTTACTGCTCCGGCGTGAGCTCCTCAGTGTGAGATCCTCAGCGTGAGATCCCCAGGGTGATCCCCCACCACCCCGCTCGCGCAATTATCTCAATCTTTGATCTTGGTTTGTCAAGGCGGGAAAGATGCCTTGACAAACCAAGATCAAAGAGGAGGGCGCTTCGGATCGGGGCGGCGGGGGAGGTCTGTGCCGGGTCCAGTTGCGTGCGTCCGCTTGCGTACTGCGGAAGGCAGCGGGAGTGGACCGCGTTCAAGCAGAGCTGTGGGTCCAAGCAGCGGCAGGCCAGAACCGTTGCGAAGCAGCGGTGGACCAGAACCCTCGCCGAGCACGAGCAGGCGAATGCAACGTCGCGACTCCAAACAGGCCAGGTTGCCGAGCTTGAGCCGGCAGGCCCAGGCGTGTTCCCAACCTTGAACCGGCAGCCCCAGCCGCCTCGGCAAGCCGAGCAGCCAAGCCAGGTCCCCAGCCGCCACCCCCACCTGCTCTAACCTCCCCCCATGAAGGTCATCGTCTTCGGCGCCAGCGGCATGGTCGGCCAGGGTGTGCTCCGTGAGTGCCTGGTCGCCCCCGACGTCGACTCCATCCTCTCCGTAGTCCGCCGCCCCACAGGCAAATCCGACCCCAAACTCACCGAGGTCATCCACTCCGACTTCACCGACTTCTCCCCCCTCCGCGCCCAAATATCCGGCTACGACGCCTGCTTCTTCTGCCTCGGCGTCTCCTCCGTGGGCATGAAAGAACCCGACTACACCCGAATCACCTACGACTTCACCCTCGCCGCAGCCCGCCTCATGTCCGAGGTCAACCCGAACTCCACCTTCGTCTACATCTCCGGCGCAGGCACCGACAGCTCAGAAAAAGGCCGCCAGATGTGGGCCCGCGTCAAGGGCAAGACGGAGAACGACGTGATGGCCCTGCCGTTGCACGGCTACGCCTTCCGCCCCGGCTACATCCAGCCCCTCCACGGCGTGGTCCCGCCGAAGCGCTGGATGAAGGCCGTCTACGGGATCTTCGGCCCCGCCTACCCCCTGCTGAACAAGCTCCTGCCCAAGGCCACGACCACCACCGAGAACATCGGCCTGGCGATGCTGGACGTCACCCGCACCCACCCGGCCCGGAAGATCCACTACAGCACGGACTTCAACGCCCGCTGACCAGTGGTCACCACGCCCAGAACCACCACGGCCACTCCGCACCCCGCGATGATCCACCACCCGACCGCGCTCCCGGCGAACGCGCCGATCAGCGCGACCCCCAGCGCCGCCCCGACCTGCCGACTGGTCGACGCGATGGCCGCCGCCACTCCAGCCTGTTCCTTGGGCATCCCGGAAACGGCCGTGTTGGTGATGGGCGCGTTCACCATCCCGAACCCGATCCCGAACGCCGCGTAGGCCACGACCAGCAACGCGATCGGCGTCGAGGGCCCGATCCGGGTCAGCAGCACGCCCGCCACGGTGAGCCCCACGCCGGCGACCACCAACGGCACCCGCGCGCCCCAGGCCCCGACCACCCGACCGGACACCGGCGCGAACACCGCGGTCATCGCGGCCATCGGCAAGGTCAGCAACCCGGCGTGCAGGGCGGAGAAGCCGCGGGTCTCCTGGAGGTAGATGCTGTTCAGGAAGAGGAACCCGCCCAGGGAAGCGAACGCGCACACCGCGATCACCGTGGCCCCGGAGAACGGAACGCTCCGGAAGAACCGCAGCTCCAGCAACGGATCCTCACGCCGGGGCTCGTAGTAGAGCAGGCCCGCCAGCGCCAGCAGGGCCGCGACGAAGCACCCGATGATCAACGGTGAGGTCCAGCCCTTGCCCGGTCCCTCGATGATCCCGAACACCGTCCCGGCGAGGATCACCACCACCAGCAACTGCCCGACGGGGTCGAGCTTGCGGGGGCGGGGGGCCTTCGACTCCGGGACGAACAGGGCCGTCAGGACGACCGCCAGCACGCCGACCGGCACGTTCAGCCAGAAGATCGACCGCCACCCGATCGTCTCGACCAGCGCACCACCCACCAACGGGCCGGCCGCCATGCTGAGCCCGACGACCCCGCCCCACACGCCGATGGCCCTGGCCCGTTCACGCTTCTCGGTGAACGTGTTCGTGATGATCGACATCGCCACCGGGTTCAGCATCGAGCCGCCCG
>DATMCA010000306.1:0-2715 GCA_035559015.1 Umezawaea sp.
CGACTGCAGGACGTTCTCGGCGACGCGGATCTGCTCTTCACGCGACGCGTTGGCCGCCGAGCCGGAGCCGCCGTTCGCGGACCACGTGCTCGGGGAGAACTGCAGGCCACCGTAGTAGCCGTTGCCGGTGTTGATGCCCCAGTTGCCACCGCTCTCGCACTGCGCGACGGCGTCCCAGTTCACGTCGCCCTGGGCCTGGGCGGTACCTGCGGCGATGCTGAGCGGCGCACCAACGATGATGCCTGCCACTGCCACCTTGGCGATGCTGCGAGCGGTACTGGACAGCTGGCGGTGCTTGCCTCGGTTAGAAATCATTTTCCTCACGGTCCACCAGCACCAGCACGAGGAACTTCGGGTTCGGGCCCGGTGACGTTCCTCAGCCCCTGTCCGGCGGGATTTCTCGCTCGGGGTTGTGTGCCGGGGGCCGCTGGACAGGGCTGGGTGCTCGGTCCCCCGGTGTAGCTCGTGACTGGTTCGGGGCCAGTCGATTAGCGACCGTACGTAACCGGCGGCAGGACTCCAAACGATTCGACCTGTGACGCACGTCACCGTGACTGTCGAGAATGGGGTAATACCCCGCTATTCCTGCTGCTCAGGCGGTCGTTACCGTCCTGTTTCCGTTCTGAGATCAACCGAGATGGATCACCCTAAGTGAGGCGTGCCTCACGCCGTTGCTCCACTCGGGAACGATCTGCGGAGCGGTCGGCCCGGTGCATACGATCAAGTGGTGCGCGTCGAGGTGGAGGTCGTCGGCAAGCCCGCGATCGTCGTCGACGGGCGCCGGATCGAGGTCGCGGGAGATCGGCTCGCGGCCTTGGTCACCGCCCTCGCCCTGAACGCCGACCAACCCGTCCCGATGGCGACCCTGATCGAGCGGATGTGGCCCGACGGACCACCGGCGAGCCCCGAGCGGGCGGTCCGCGCCGTCGTGCTCCGGCTCCGCCACCTCCTCGCCGTGCCGGACCTCGTCACCACCGAACCGAGCGGCTACCGGCTCCGGGTGCCGCGCGAGAACGTCGACGCGCTCGCCGACCCGGACCCGCCCCGCGCCGACCCCGGACCACCGGTCCCGTCGCAGCTCCCGGCCGACCTGCCGGACTTCGTCGGCAGGCGCGAGCAGGTGGCCGAACTGGCCGGGGCGGACGCGCCGGTCCTGGTGATCTCCGGCCCACCGGGCGTCGGCAAGACCGCGCTCGCCGTGCACGCCGCGCACCGGCTGCGGTCCCGCTTCCCCGACGGCAGCCTGTACGGCGACCTGCGCGCGTACGCGCCGGGCGAACCCGTGGCGCCCGAGCGGGTGCTGTCGCGGTTCCTGCGCGCCCTGGGCACCCCGCCGGACGCGATCCCGGTCCGGCTGGACGACCAGGTGCGCGCCTACCGGGCGGCGCTGGAGGGCAAGCGCGTCCTCGTGCTGCTGGACAACGCCACCGAGGACGTCCTGCGCCCGCTGCGACCCGAGGCGCCCGGCTGCGTGGCGCTGGTGACCAGCAGGCACGACCTCGCCGCCGTACCCGGCGTCCACCAGGTCGAGCTGGGTGAGCTGGCCGACGAGGAGGCGCGGGACCTGCTCGGCGGCATGATCGGCGAGCAGTTGGCCGCCGAGGCGCCCGCGGCGGTCGACGAACTGGTCCGGCTGTGCGCGCGGCTGCCGCTCGCGCTGCGCATCGCGGGCGCGAACCTCGTGGGCCGCTACGCGGACGACGTGGCGGACTACGCCGCCGAACTCCGCGACACCGACCGGCTCGCGGCCCTGTCGGTCGACGGGGACGTCGCCGTGCGGCGCGCGTTCGACCTCTCCTACCGGGCGCTGTCCGCGGGTGCCCAGCGGCTGTTCCGCAGGCTCGGCCACGTGCCCGGCCCGGACTTCGGCGCGGCGACCGCGACCGCCGTGCTGGGGGCGGACGCGCGGGACCTGCTCGACGTGCTGGTCGGCGCGAGCCTCGTGCAGCACTCGGCGGCCGACCGCTACCTCCTGCACGACCTGCTGCGCCTCTACGCGGCGGGCATGGCCGAACCCGACCCGCTGGGCGGCCTCCTCGACCACCTGCTCGGCGCGACCCTCGCCGCCGGGCGCGCGCTCAACCCGGAGTTCCACCGCGTCGACCTCCCCGCCGGCGTCCCGGTCGTGGAGGAGCCGGAGGACGCGCTCGCCTGGTTCGACGCCGAACGCGCCACGCTCGTCGCGACGGCCGTCCGGGCGGCGGGGTTCGGCCGCCCGGAGGTCGCCTGGCTGCTCACCGACCTGGCCCGCGGCTACTTCTACTTCCACGGCCACCTCTCCGACTGGCTCACCGCATCGGAGGCCGCGCTGGAGGCCGCCGCCTCCCACCGCTACGGCGAGTTCGTCGCCCGCCGCGGCCTGGCGCTGGCCCACTGGCGCGGCGGCAGGCTCGCCCTGGCCGTCGACGAGTTCACCATGGCCCTGGGCCTGGCCCGCGAGGTCGGCACCCCGCTCGACGTCGGTGCCGTCCTGTCCAACTACGCCATCGTCAACTGGGACCTCGGCAGCCTCGACGCGGCCGCCGAAGCCCTCCGCGAGTCGCTGGAGCTGAAGCGCTCGGAGGACCCCGTCCAGCAGGCGCCGACGCTGTTCAACCTCGCGGGCGTCCACATCGACCTGGGCCCGCTCGACCGCAGCATGGAGCACGTCCTGGAGGTCCTGCGGATCTCGGAGGAGAACGACCTCGCGTACGGCGTCGCCTTCTCCACCGCCCA
>DATMCA010000307.1:0-14729 GCA_035559015.1 Umezawaea sp.
GCGGCGGTGGCCACCGGATCACCGAAGAACGCCGTCCTCACCAGTTCGCGCAGGCCCGCCACCGCGTGCGCGGCGACAGCGGCGGCGACGGACAGCAGAACCTGATCCGACATGACGGCACTCCTCCAGTTCGGGTGGCGGACAGGGTGAGCGCCGCCCGGACACGGGGGAAGGTTCCGGGCGGCGCTCGGCCGGTTCGGTCGCGGAGGTCGTCGTGATTCAGGAGGGGTGGACGAGTCCGCGACCTGCCGGGTCTGGGTGAGCCTTACGTGGAACCGAGTGGTTGCACGAGCCGTGTGGGCCGGCGGCGATGGACAACGCCGGCCCACACGGTTCCGCGGGTGGCCTAGTCGCCTAGTCCTCGATCACGGACCAGGGCCACACGGCCGGCTCCACGCCGTTCGGCGTGGAGCCGGCCGTGTGGGGAGCGTCGACGCGCCACGGCAGCGGCGGGCGGAGCGTCGTGGCGTCCTCGGTGGAAGCGCAGTCCGTGCTCGTGCTCCAGCTGTTCATCGGGGCCGCCGAGGCGGTGCCCGCTGCGCCAAGCGTGATCGTGGCCGCAGCCACCACGATTCCGAGGACCACTCGTCGAATATTCACGATTCTCAATTCCATTATCCGTTGATTCAAACAGGGTTGATCGGTCTTGCACCCCGTCCACGGTGATACCCAGAGAGTGATCGCCGAGTTAGGGGCGGCGGCAGGTGACAATTTGTCGCTTGTTCACCGCCAGGCACAGCAAAGTGGTTCCGCGAAGACAGTGCAAGCAGTTGCACGCGATTTGCCCATGATTCGCTCATCGTCCGCTCACGATGTGCGCATCCATGATGACCGCATGAGTTGGTTGCGGTCTCCGAGGTCGCCAGGGCATCCTTTTCCTGGTCAGATCGGGTGCGTTAGAT
Organism: Umezawaea sp.; assembly: GCA_035559015.1. Taxonomy (GTDB): domain Bacteria; phylum Actinomycetota; class Actinomycetes; order Mycobacteriales; family Pseudonocardiaceae; genus Umezawaea. The sequence goes on from DATMCA010000307.1 coordinate 903, forward strand.
TTCTGCGCCCCGCCTGATGTCAAGAAACGCCGGGACCTCGTGACCAACCGCTTTGAGAGCGCGGCACGACAGTCAGACCGGGTGAGGATCCCTCCACATGGGAGTGATCGTTGTCAGGCCGTCGGGTGCCCGATAGGGGGCGAGTCCACCGCGGCCGGCGTCGTGAGTGAGGACGTGGAACCCGTTCCGCTGATACATCTCGATGTTGGTCGGCGTGGTCTCTTCCAGGAACGCCGCGTCTCCGCGTCGATCGAGGTCGGGCAGCCGGTGCCGGAGCAGCGCGGTTGCGAGGTCGCTTCGCCGGGGCGCGGGTGTCACCGCGAGGAACCTCAGGTGGTCGCAGGACAGCACAGGGCGATGTCGGGCGACTGCGGCCTCCAGCGCGAGGAAGCGTTCGGTCCACTGGCCACAGATCAACTCAAGACGTAGCAGGTACTCCGGCGGCGGTTCGGTGTTCTCGGTCGGGTCGACGCGCTGCCAGACCGCGACCGCCCCGCTGCCTCGACCACGTCGACGTAGCCGGTCTCCCCGGTCAGGATCTGCCGGACCTGGAGCTTGTAGTACTCGCGCAGGATGCGGTCACGGTCTGGGGCGTCGAGAGGAACCAGGTATTGGGTCAGCGGCAGCACGCTGAACGCGGTGCCGATGGTCAGTGCGGTGAACTGGATAGTGGCGTCGTAGGGCTCGCTCGTGGTGTGAACGCCCGTGGTGCTCATGAGCCCGACTCCCGCCCGGCGTTCGACGATGTCGACACCGCAGCAGGCTCGGCGCCGGGCTTCCCGTTCGGCAACTCAGAATTCACCGGCAGAAGCCTTCCACTGTCGTAGCTGCACAGCACCGGTGAAGTGCGCGGAGGTGTGGTCTCATCCAGGGTGCGGTGCCCTCTCATTGCTGTGGTCAGCGAAGCGGGTGGATCGGATGCTCGCCACTGCTTGCTCGCGATTCGCTCACAATTCGCTCCACATGTGCACATCCTCTGCGGGAGCATCACCTGGGATCGATTTGCGGCTGACGCCGGAAGGGAGGTGGGGTGGTGTCATGGTGCACGCTGGATCTCGACACCGATCTGACGGTGTGATTTGGGCGCGATGAGGCGTTGATTTCGCCGCTGCGGTCGGATGGCTGCGTGGTGGTGGATCAGCCGCCGAGCACCACGGTGGCCACGGTGGTCCACTGATAGATCCGGTGGTCACGATGCAAGCGCAGCAGCGACACCGACCCGAGCGTTGTCGTGGTCGACGGCAGTTCCCGGTTCGCCACAGCGGCGCGTACGGGGTCAGCTGGCCCGTTCGAGTTGGAATAGCCGATGGTGACGTGGGGACGGAAGTCGTCGTCGGCCTCAGGTACGCGGTCGAGCGACCACACGTCCGCGATGGCGGCACGCAACGCGTGCCGGACCCGTGCCAGGGGTTCGTGGGGCGTGACGGGCAGGTAGACGCCCTCGGGATCCCACGCCGCCGGCCCGAACGTCGCGGCGACCGGCGTTAGCGCGGCACAACGGTCACGTGCGGCGGCAACGATGCGGGCCAGGTCCTCGTCGGTGACCTCGTTGGTGAATCCGATGCCCTGAGTGGTCAGGTGTAGCCACTGCAGCGGTACCGGGTCCAGCATCGGCAACTCGGCGAGCAGATCAGCGTGCGCTGCGGCGAGGTCTCCTACGGCGGCGTTGTCAGCGAAGGTGACGTGCCAGGTGTAGCCGGATCGGCCGATGTGCCAGCCGGGCCGCCACCACCAGTGATCGCGCATCGTGTCCGTTTCGCCGATGTCCACCTCGCCCATCATTCTCCCCGCAAGACGGGGGCGCCAGCCTTCCGGACTCCACGGCGGAATTCCGCGATGTCCTTGCGCAGCCGCACAATCGCCGGATCAGACGACTTGGTCACGGACGACGCCATCGCGTCGATGCGGGCGAGCCGGGCCATCAGCGGCCGCAACCGGTGCTCCACCGTCGTGCCCAACACCGGTGTGAGAGCGCCATGCGCGGCCGCCGGGTCGCCCAGCTGTAGATGAGCGGTGGCCTGGAGCAAACGCGCCATCCGTTCACTGCCGATATTGCGCTGTGCCACCGGCGTCGCTTCGAATGCCGCCACCGCGCGGTCGGCCGAGTCCAGAGCGTCGGCAACGTCGCCGAGCGCCAGCTCGGCGTCACTCCACACCGACCGAGCGCGGTCCAGGGAGCAGCTGAAGGGCGCGGCGAGTTCATCGGCGACCGGAACGACGCGGTCGGCGGCGAGCTTGGCGGCGGTCAGCGCTTCGCTGGCCCGATCGTGCTGACCGGCATGAGCGAGATCGGCCGCCAAGGCCCCGGTCAGGAACAGCCGGGCGGTGCCGATGCCCTGCAAGGCCAATCCCTGTTGCGCGTAGTCCGCCGCCGTGAGGTAGTCGTGCTGCCAGTAGGCCGCGGTGTGCTGTGTGGCCCGCACCCAGGCACGCAACGCGTTGTGGTCTGCGCGCTCGGCACACACCAGGGCGGCTCGCGCGTGATCCCCCGCCAGATCGAAGTGTCCGAGGTCGATGTTCATCCATGCCAGCACGATCAAGGACCATCCCGCGGCGGAATACAGCTCGCGACTCCGGCCGGGCGCGCTGGGGAGTACGAGCAGGCTCTTGGCGCGGTCCCGGAGCTGAATGGCGCGCCTCAACGACTGCCATGTCGGCACGCGCAGGTAGTTGCCGCAAATTCGACGTACATCGCTGTGAAGCTGGTCCACGGTGTGCTCGCCGATCGCGCCTCTTTCCAACCACAGCAGCAGGTCGACCGACTCGTCTGCTGCCGCCGTCAACGTTTCGGATTGGACGAGGGCGTCGGATCGCACAGTGACGCGGCGGTCCTGCACGTCGGCTGCTCGGTTTGCACCTGTCCGGGAGCCGGCAGGGTCTGCGGCCTTCAGATTGAGCGTAGTCGGCGTGAGAGCGTCAGCAGCCGCTTGCCAGGATTGCTTGATCAGGAAGTTCACTCGGTCGTACTGCGCCACCAGAGTGCCGGTGTTCCCGAGGGCGCGGTCGGCCGCAGACCAGAAAACCCGTCCGGGCAGTCCTACAGCCTCACCGCGCTCAACGCGAGCGATCGCGAATCGGTCGCAGGCTTGATTGTCACCGAGGGTAGCGCCCAGCCTCGTCTGGCTCATTCCGTGGGATGTACGCAGGGCGCGCAGTGCTTCCCGGAGAACGTTCTTTTCGCGCTCAACCTCGTCGGTCATGAAATTCGGCCTCGATGCTGGTATCGCCGATCAGCGGGTGATCATGCCGTCGTACGACGGCGGACGGTCGATTCGCGACCGGTGAGGCTACTACTTCAGCAGGTTCTGTATGACAGCCTCGGCCCCGACTCGCGCGCCTTCGCAGGGCTTCGGGAACGTGTCTGCAAAGCTCTTGCCGACCTCGAAACCCGAGAACAGGTACTGGCCGTTGGCGACATCGATGGCAATATCACAGGCCGCCCGATCGGTGGGAAGAGTGACTGTGATGGCGGGAAAACCTGCGATGGGCGGGATCTCCGTGGCTTGTCCCGCTCGCTTTCCGCTTGTCCACTCTTCCATGCCCTCGGTTGTCACGATGGTGACGGTCCAGAACGCGCCGGTGGCACTGAAGTCGCAGTTGGGCGCATTGAGGAAACTGGAAGTGTTCGGACGTGGAGCTGTGGTTGGTGCGATTGGGGCGAGTTGTTCGGCGGTCATCAGGTCACACGGGTTCTTCCCGTCAAGCCTGATCTCACGTGGTCTGGTGGGTGACGGTGTTCTCGATGTTGATGCGGACATCGTCGGCGGCGTGCTCGAATCCGTCATGGATGAGCGTGATGACGCGGTGCCGCCCACGGAACTGGTGCAGGCGCAGAGCGTTGCAAGGCAGATTGCTGCTGCCATGTGACGGCGCATGATCAGTGGTCCCTGGTGAGCTGCTGCATGGCGGTGGCCGCTTGGTCGAACAGTTCGTGGGCTTCCGCGAGATAGAGCGGCGCGGCCGCGGCGTTGATGCAGAAGCGGGAAGCGGGCAGCGGTGGCAGCCGCCGGTGCAGCAGCGCGGCGTCGTCGGACAGAGTGGCGTAAGCCATGATCAAGGCGGATTCCCCAAGGGTGTCGAGTGATTCTGTGGTGGAGGACGGTCGCGGCGAGTGCGGTGATGTTGTGCTCTGCTCGGGCAGTCAGCCGGGCGCCGATCAGGTGAGCGGTGAGGGGGTGCTGTCGGTAGGCGTGGGCCAGCATGCGGAGCTGGTCGGCCTCGGCCCGGACGGTGCCGGCGCAGGTGGTGAGCAGGTCGAGGATGGCCTCAGACGTCAGCGCAGGCACCGGCAGGAACCGGGCGCCTGCCAGGGCGAGTCGACCAGTCGATGATGGCCGGTCACCACCTGCAGGCTGGTGCGAGAACCCGGGAAACAGCGTGAGCACCTGGCTTGGCTCGGCCACGATGGCCATGGTCCCCAGCAGTCGTCGCCCCGGACGGTCTGTTGGTGCGTGGCCTCACCTGCTGGTTCGGATATGACCCATCAACTCTCTTCGTTGCGTGCTCGTCGTGCGGGCCTTGGCCGCCTCCCAGGTGACGGCCGCCCGCACGATCACGTCCGCGTCCACCCCGCCGAGTCCCAGACAGGGGCGAGCATCATCGGAGGTGACGTGGACGAGGAGGGGCAGGGCGGGAACGCGGTACAGGTCGGCGAGTTGTGCCATGGAGCTGAGCGAAAAGCGCCGTTCGCCGTCCTCGCAGGCCATCAAAGCCTCCTTCGTGGTCGCGAGGTGCCGGGTCACATCGTCGAGTGTGGCCCCGTTTGCCGTGCGAAGCTCCTGCATGCGTCGCCCGATGCGGTAGCGGGCGGCGGTGCGGACCTCGGCGCGATCCCAGGTCACCAGCGCCGAGGCGATCACCGACGCGCCGTCTCCTCCGACGTCCGCGCGCAGGGCGAGGGAGCCGGGATCGGCCACATGCGCGAGCAGCGCCAGCAAGCTCGCGCGGTACACACGGCAGATCGCGTCCAGCTGAGACAGGCGCGCTCGGCGCTTGGCGGCCTCGAACGCGGCGACCGCATTTCTGGGCAGATCTGCCTCTCGTGTGACGCTCGGCGGTGTGCGCCCAGTGGGTTCGCGGAGGCCTCGCAGGGTGTCCCCGAGCCTTGTCCAATAGGCGGCACGGGAGGTCGACACCGGCGGCGCGGGCTCGGCTCGTCGTCGCGACGAGACCAGGGTGTCCTTCGCGGCCTCCCAGGCGAGCAGCGCCTGCTCGATGACATGCACATCGCGCTCCGGCCACGCTGACGTACTGCGCGGCGTACGTGTCGCGAGGCGGACGAGAAGCCGCACGAGGCCGTCACCGTAGAGGCTGGCGAGCGTCGCCAGTTCACGCAGCGTGAGACGGGCGTAGCCGTTTTCCGCAGACGTGAGCCTGCCCGCGGTATTGCCGACGCGGCCTGCGAGGTCGATCCGCGAGATGCGGCGCGCTTGACGCATGTCCCTGAGCGCGCGGCCGAAATCCTGGCAGCCGATCTGTTGCCCTGAAACGTGGATGGTCGTGGAGGTCTTGCGGGCGGCGTGCCACGTCACGAGCGCCCGGTCGATGAGCGCCGAGTCGGACTCGGCGAGGGTGAGCGGGTCGCCGTTGGTCAGGGACCGGTGCGCATCGACGATGAGCGACAGCGCTGTCACGCCGTAGTGCGCGGCGAGCGCGTCAAGGCGTGCATAAGGGGCCACGCCCGTCGCGATCTCGTAGCTCCGCAGGGTTCCGAGCGAGATCCCGATGGCGTTCGCGACGCTCACTTGCGTCAGATGTCGTTCGTCGCGGACGTTGGCGAGATGCCGCCCGAGGGCGACGCTATAGCCGTCCATCGAGAGTCCTTCTACGTCGTTGCGTCGGTGAATGCGATCGAGTCACGCAAGGCCGTTCCATGCGCTCTCGGCGGCCGGCGCGTGCGAAGCACGGACAGGCCGAGTTCTCGGCCGGGGTACGGCAGGTGATTCATGCGCGCGGGTCGCTCTCAAGGTGAGCGTCGAGCCGCTGGGCGTGCACGGGATGACCCGCCGCCACGAACAACTCCCGCGCCGTCCGGTACTGCTCCAAGGCCATCTCGACGTCTCTGAGAGCGGTGGCCGCGTGGCCGAGCAGTTCGTGGGCTTCAGCGGGATAGAGCGGCGCGGCGGCGGCGTGCAGCGCCGGGAGCGCCTCCATCAGGATCGCGACCGCCGGCTCCGGCTGTCCGGCGGTCAGCAGCACGCGGGCGTAGGTGGTGCGGGCACGGCCTGCCTCGACGGCCCGTCGAGGATCGGTGTCGAGCAGACGAACCGCGTTCCGTGCCGCGTCGACCGCGGCGTGGTGCTGGCGGAGATCGCTGAACACCAGGGCCCGGTCCCGGTAGCGCAACCCCAGCGCGGCAGCCGGCGCGTTGCGTGCGCGGTCGGCGGCGATGGCCTCGCTGTTGTGGATCAACGCCGCGGACGGGTCTCCGACTGCACGCCACACCTGGGTCAGGATGGAGTTCACCGTGGACAGTGACCACGCATCGTCGTAGGTGTGCGCGCGTTGCAGCGCCACCGCTCCGGACTCCAGCGCGCTGTCGTGCTGTTCCAGCAACGATTGCGCCCAGGCCGCCCGCGCCCACGCCGCGGCGGCGTAGAGGTGATCGAGCCGGTCGGCGGCCATCGCCGCGCGCAGTTGCGCGATGACCATCTGCTCCAAGTGTCCGCCCTGGCGCAGCCCTGCCCACAGCGCTTCACCGAACTTCCACACCAGGTCATCGCGGCCGAGTCTTTCGGCGAGCTCCTGTGCGGCCAGAACCGTGGTTCGTTCGACATCCAGCCACGCGACGGCGGCAGCACGGTCACCGAACTCCGGCAGCGGGGTGGCATAGAGCGCGGCGAGACGTCGTGTGCCAGGAGCCAGGCGGTGTTCCACCGCGGCGGTGTGCCGCAGATAGTGCTCCAGAACCCTGAGCCGGGCTGCTGTGCGAACCCTCTCCTCGTCGTGGTCGTGGAGAGTGTCGCTCTGCCGCAGAGGTTCCGGAACCTGCCACCGGTCGTGCTGGATCGGGTCGACCAGGTTCGCGTGGAACAGCTCGGCCAGCGCGGCGGTGGCACGATCGGCGCTGGTGTCCATCAGCGCTGCCGCGGCGTTGACGCAGAACCGGGGAGCGGGCAGCAGCGGCAGGCGTCGGTGCAGCAGCGCGGCATCGTCGGACAGCGTGGCGTGAGCGATGGTCAAGGCGGATTCCCAAGGGTGTCGTGCGGTGTTGTGGCGGAAGGTCGTGGCGAGAGCGGTGATGCCGTGCTCCGGCCGGGCTGCCAGCTGGGCACCGAGCAGGTGAGCGGTGAGGGGGTGCTGTCGGCACGCGAGGGCCAGCGTGCGGAGCTGGTCACGTTCGGCCTCGACCCGGATGGGCCCGGCGTAGATGGTGAGCAGGTCGAGGATGGCCTCCGACGTCAGCGCCGACACCGGCAGGAACCGGGCACCCGCGAGGGCGAGCTCGACCAGGCGGTGACGGCTGGTCACCACCAACAGACTCCTGCTGGCACCGGGCAGCAGCGTGAGGACCTGGCGTGGCTCCACCACGTTGTCCACGGCCACCAGCAGCCGCCGTCGGTAGGACAGGGAGCGCCAGAGCCCGATCAAGTCCGAGGTCCGGACGGGCACCGCGTCGGGTGCGACACCCAGGGCCCGCACCCAGCCGCCCAGTACCTCGTCCACATCGGCGGTGGCCATGTCGGCGTGCAGGTGCCCGTCGGGGAACTCCTCGGCGTGCTCCTGCGCCCACTGCGTCACCAGCGCCGTCTTGCCGGTACCCGGCATCCCGGTCACCACCAGCAGCCCACCGGCAGCCTGGGCCGCGAGTTCGGCCCGCTCCGTGGCGCGGTCGACGAACAGCCGGCTCGCGGGCGGCAGTTGGTGGGGGATCGGTGCCACGGGCTGTGGTGGCGGATGGATCGCCACGGTGCCGGCTTGGACCACCCACCCGAACACCGGTCCGCTGACCCGGTTATGGGTAACGACGCCACCACTGGTGATCGGGACCGCCGAGGAATCGACGTGCCTGTCACCCGCACCACGAACCGCCGGTGGTGTCAGCCTGTCGTCGGTCACCGGCTACTCGCTTTCCGTGCTCACGCGGGCGTGGGCCGCGGCAGCACGCCCTGGATGACCGGCCGACTCGTAGCAGCGGGCCGCATCCCGGAAGCGGCCGTCGGCGGCGAGCGCGCCCTGCGACGGGGCGACCGCGTCACCGAGCAACATCAACGCATCGGCGAGGTACACCGGTGTCTCGGCCAGCAGCGGCAGCGCACGCTGCAGCGTCGTGATCGCGTCGAGGTGCAGACCGGCGGCCAGTTGCGTATCGCCCAACACCGTCAGGGCACGCCCGGCTTCCACCACCCGGTCGGGATCGGCCAGGGTGAACTCGACGCCGCGACGCGCGGCGTCGACGGCCTCGTCGTGGCGGCCCAACGCGCGAAGCGCGGCAGCACGGTGCCGCAGACGCAGCCCGAGCACCCAGCGCGGTTCGCCACGGGCCTCATCGATCGCGTAGGCCTCATCGATGTGCGGCAGCGCCGCCGCCGGATCCCCGGCCGCGACCAGCGCACGGCCCAGGCCGGCGTGCGCGGTGGACCGCGACCAGTCATCCGCGTGGTGCTCCGCCCACCGCAACGCCGTGGTGCACGCCTCGACCGCCCGCTGGTGCTCACCCAGCCCGGTGAAGGCCCAGCCGAGCCGCGAGTAGGCCGCGGAGACGTAGAGGTGCCCGACTCGCTCCGCGGCGTCAGCGCCCCGCTGCTGGACCCGCGCCATCACGTCGCGACGCCCACCGTGCAGCAGCCCGGTCCACACCGCTTCGGCGAACTGCCACACGATCTCGGCCCACCCGCGCTGGTCGGCTGCCTCTTGCGCCGTGACGAGGTTGCGCCACTCGGCCTCGAACCAGGCGGCCGCGGCGGCTCGATCGTCGAACACCGGCGACGTCTGGCCATACAGCGAGGCCAAACGTCGCTTCCCCGGCGCCAGGGTCGCCTCGACCGCCGCGGCGTGCCGCAGGTAGTGCTCCACGACCCGCCGGGTCGACGCAGCGCGCTCATCTCCGCGATCGTGCTGGCCTGCGGCCCGATTGAGCGCGTACTCGCGTACCAGCAGCGGCATGGTGAAGCGATCGACCCCGGACTCGACGACCAGGTTCGCGTCGAGCAGTTCACTCAGCAGGGCGTCCACGAACCCGACACCGCAGTCCAACAGCACCGCCGCCGTTTCCACCGTGAAATCGGCGCCCGGCAGGAACGGCAACAGCAAGAACAGACGCCGCGCGGGAGGCGTCACGTGGTGGTCGGCGAGCATCAGAGCGGACTCCTGCACACTGCGCGAGGTGGACCGGTGGTCGAGAAACGCCGCACTCACGGCGGCGATGCTGCTGCGGGGCCGAGCGGCCAATTGGCTACCGACCGTGCACACCGTCCAGGGATGTCCCTGACAGGCCTTGGCCAACGTCGCGAGCGCGCGTGGCTCGGCCGCGGCGCGGGTCTCGCCGGCAAAGCCGGTGAGCATGTCGATCGCACACCGCGTGCTCACCGGTGCCAGGGACACGGTGCGCACGCCGTCCACCGCGAGATCACCGAGCCGCCGACGACTGGCGACCAGTGTCAGGCTCGTGGGCGAGGCCGGCAGGAGAGAACGAACCTGGCCGGGGTCGGTCGCACCGTCGACCACCAGCAGCAGTCTCAAAGACCGGGTCACGGTGCGCCACAAGCCGATCCGGTCCGATTGCGTGGCGGGAATCGCCTCGGGCGCCACGCCCAGGGCGAGCAGCCAGCCCGGCAGGATCTCCTCGACCACCGCGGTATCGCGGGCGCTGAGGTCGGCGTGCAGATGACCGTCGGGGAACTGGTCACCGTGCTCATGGGCCCACGCGAGGACCAACGCGGTCTTGCCGATGCCACCCATACCGGTCACCACTACCGCGCCCACGGCCGCCGCCGCAGCTGATATCTGCTCGCGTTCGGTGCTCCGGTTGACGAAGTCACGGCGCGCGGGAGGCGGACACTGGAACGGCACGGGAAACGGTGGTGCGGCGGGCACACGCACACTGCCACGTCCGGCGTGGATCAGCACACCCGCTTCGGCATCCCGTGCGGGACCGGCGTTGTTGGCGGTACCAGTCGAATCGGCAGTCACGGGAAGAGCACCTCGACGATCGTGGTGACAGCGACGCCGTCGGACGAGATCCGCGGGCTGGCGAACCGCTGGTGGGGTCGTCGCGGCCAATCATGCGAAGCGCCATACCGGCAGTCGCATCGACGCGCCGACGCGAACCCGGCATGCCGAGGATGCACAGACGGCAGGTGAGTGGTCACGCCCACCACCGTCGCGTCATCGCCGCGGCGACGTCCTCAAGGGTGCGCACGATCAGCAGCCGATCACTGCCCGGATGACCACAGGCCGACGCGACGTGGTCGTCGGTGGTGATCCACACCGCGTGCCCGCCCAGCGCGAGAACGGGGGCGATGTCCTCGTCCCATCGATCACCGACATGAACCAGGTCCTGGGCATCGACTCCGTACCGGGACGCCACGGCGTGAAAGATCCGAGGATCCGGTTTGGCAACGCCCAAGCGCAACGACGGGTGGATGTCGGTGAGATGCGGGGTGAACTCGTCACGAAGCGCTTCAAGACAGTCGTCGGCGAACACCGACGTGTTGGTGATCGCCACGACCTGGCCATGGTGTGCGGCAGCGGTCACCGCATTCCTTGCACCGGGCAATAGCCGGTAGGGCACGAGCGGTACTGACCCGAAACCGAAATCGGCGACATCGATCTGCAACGCCGCGCACGTCCGTCGCACCAGTGCGGGCGTGAGAGCGTCGCGTGACGGCAATGTCTTCAAGCCCGTCACGTCATGGAGGATCCGCCGCACGTCCTGCGCGGGGAGGGGGGAGAGCGCGACGAGTCGTTGTGTGTGGCTCGGGCCGGTTATCTCGGCGAGTGTGCCGGTGACGTCAAAGGACATCACCTGTGGACTGCGGCTGGTCAACAAAGTCTCCGATGTTCGTGAGGTGGCCATGGGAAACGGCGGCGCCCCAGCAGGGACCAGGCTGCATGGTGTGGGAGATGCCCGTCGTTGTCGGCAAGGTGGTGGTCGTGCATGTCAGTCGCGGTCGGATGGTGTGTCCGGTGGCGAGGACACGATCAGCGGTAGGCCGAGTTCAGCGAGTTGACGTAGTTGAGAAGAGCTGAGTTCTCCCTGCTCGGCTTTCTGCTTCACACGGGCGATCCAGTGCGATAGAAAGAATCCGTTGGTCGTCGTGGTGCGGCCGCGTACAGACGCGAGCGGACCGTGTTGTCGGACATGAGCTGTTGCTTCACCGATCGCGTGTGCCCAGTGCCCGAATGGATCGGTGTTCCACTCCACGCCGATCGTGTCGAGTAGAGCCTGGTGCCGCGGATCGAGGCGGCCAAGCCATTTGAGGCGCCGTTGGCACTCAAGCCACGTGCCCAAAGGGATGCCTTCGGGATACTCCGCGTCGGCCGAGATGTCGGTGTTCCCGTGCCTGTCACGGTAGCTGCGCAGAAGATCGAAATGGTACTGCCAGCGTCGTTTCTTGATCCGATCTCCGGTCCAGTCGATTCCCAATGCCTCCAGAGCTGCCACTCGTTCCGCCTTCAGTTCGTTGCGGTGGCGGTTGCGGAGTTGCTTGACCAACCAGGCACTCAGGACTTCCCACGTGCCGCCGGATGGATGTGGATCCGTCTCGATCACGTCGAGATGTCCGTGCAGGCTGTGGTAAAGCTGCGCATCGGCCAGCGCGGTAGCCCACGATTTCTGTTTCCCGCTGTGCTGCCAATCGATGCCCAGCTCGTCCAGCGCGGCGATCCGATCGGCGGGCAGTCGTCCTTCCCGCCGCATGGTGCGTTGGACGTTCAACCACACGAGCACGACGACGCCGTTGGGCGATCTGGTTCCTGGCGGCACCGCGATGGTGCCGTGCTGGGCGTGATATCCCCGCAGGAATGTGATCATGGTGTCCCACGGGACCTCGCCGGGATTCCAGACGATCCCCATCTTGTTCAGAACGTCCACCCGGTCGGGGGCGAGCGTTCCGGCACGGTAGGACTTGCGCAGCTTTTCCAGGTGGCCGCTGACGAGCTTGTAGTCCTCGTCCTCGGGTGACGGAACCAGTGATCCGCGACGAGCGTGGAAAGCACTCAAGATCGCGAGAGTGTTCTCCCACCGGATCTTCAATGGGTCCCACTCCATACACAGCGCGTCCAGCGCGGCGATCTGTTCGGCGGACACGGTGCCGCCGCGCTGACGAGCCCGCGACCTGATCGACTCCAGCCACCGATACAGGCTCCAGGCGCGTCCGCGGAGGCCGGGGCTGAGTGGATGATCCGGTGGTACTCGCAAGTGGCCGTGCTCGGCATGAAAGCGAGTTGCCGCGGCGAGGCCATGTTGCCACTGGGCATCGGCGTAGTTCCATGCCATGCCCAGTGCGTCGAGGGCCTCGACCATGTCTTCGCTCAGGGCCGCTTTGCCGTACTCGCGGCGCTTCGTGTGCAGCCACGATGCCACCGGGTACCCGGTGGCATCGACATATCCGGAGTCCGGCAGCAGGTGACCGTGTTCGGCGTGGAAACGCCGAGCCGCCTGGAGCCCGTCATCGCGAAGGTCTTGGACGGGCTCCCACACGATCCCCACCGCGTCGAGCGCGGCCACCCAGGTGGCGGCCAGTTTGCCTTTGCGGCGCTGTGAGCGACACTTCACGATCAACTTCGCGACCTCCGCGGCCGCAGGGTCGTCGGAGGTTCGGTAGACCTGCAGATGGCCGCGCTCGGTGTGGAATCCGACGATTTTGTCGACCGTGATCTTCCAGGGGTCGGGTACGGACCATCGCATGCCCAACGTGTCGAGGGCGGCTCGGCGCGCGGTGGTGAGCTCACCGTTGAGAAAGGCACGGCGGTTGTAGCGCAGCCACGCCTTGAGATCCTTCCCATCGGGCAGTCGAACGCCCGTCGGTGGTTCCAGGTGGCCGTGTTCGGCGCGATAGGTCGTCGCGAACGCGAGACGCGATTTCCACAGCGCCTGCGCGGGGTCGAAGTCGAACCCCAGACTGGTCAGGGCCGCGACACGATCGGGCGCCAAGCGGTGATTGCGATGCTGATGGCGGCACCGTCCAGCCCAGGATCCCAGCTTGTAGCCCTCGTCGGTGACGTACGTGGCGGGAAAGTCGGGATGTCCGTGGGTGCGGTGGAATCGTACGAGGTGCCCGTAGCCGTCCCACCACTGGCTGGTGGCGGACTTGACGATGCGGATGGTGAGGTGGTCCAGAAAACGCGCGTTGTCGTAGAGGTCGGGGAGATCGATCTCGATCTTCGCTCGCACCTGCTCGGCGGGCACGGTGTCGGCGCGAGCCTGGTCCAGCACGCCGCCGAAGACCTCATCGTGGGCCCGCAACGCCATGATCACTTGCCACAGCACGTCGTAGTCACCGGCGTCGAGGATCTCGTCGACCTCACCGGGATCGTCGGGAAGCAGGATCGGCACCAGAATCGTCGCGACACCGGTTCCCTCGGTGTTGCGACGCAGCGCGCGACCAACGGCCTGCACGATATCCACTGTGGACTCTTTGGGTGCGGTGAACACGACACAGTCCACTGCCGGGACGTCGATGCCCTCGCCGAGGCACTTGGCGTTGCTGATCACCGACCATCCGTCGTCGGGCGGGTCCGCCAACGAGCCGAGCACGATTCTGCGCTGGGCCTGCTTCATCCGGCCGTGAATGTGCTCGGCGTGCACAGCCCGCGCGGGCTGATGACGTGCGTCCAGTGCCTGCAACGTCACAGGAAGGGTTCGAGCGAACTCCTCGGCATCGA
>DATMCA010000308.1:0-3848 GCA_035559015.1 Umezawaea sp.
CCGGCCACCGGAGGTGGTGCCCACCAGCACGCGGCCCGTCCTGAGCACAAGCCGAACGCCCCCGGTGCGCCGAAGGGCGGGGGCGGGGCGTCGTCGGGCGGGGTGGGCTCGCTGAGCGAGGTCGTGGCAGCGGTGCGCAGCGTCGCCGACCAACTGCCCCGTGACTCGGCGGCCCACGCGCTCACCACCGCCGAGGACGCCGCAGCGCTCTTCGCCGGCGTGATCCAGGGCTCCAACGACCCCATGGCGCACGAGGCCCTCGCCTACTTCCAGATGACCGTCGAACGCGCCAGGGAGTACCAGGAGACCCTGGCGGCGGCGCACGACGCCATCCACGCCGTCGCGGACCGCCTGGCCGGCGGCCAGTCCGGTGGAAGCCCGTCCGGTGGCCAACCCGTGAGCCGTCCCGGCGGTCCGTCCGGTGGCAAGTCCTCCAGCGGGTACCCCGCGGCCACGGAGGCCACTCCGACCCAGCGGAACGAAGACCGCCCGTACCAGGCGCCCACGGCGACCGGGCGGCGGGAGAACCCGACGGTCTTCCCCGATCCCGTCGACCCCGGCGAGGCACCCGACGCCCAGCGATCGGGCAGCCGGATCAGGAAGGACCGCGGCGCGGTCGTCGAACAGGTCGACACCGCCGACACCGGGCGGGTCGTGGTGGTGGACGGACTGATCGAGTCGATCGACGGGAAGTCGGTGCAGGACTACGTCGGGGACGTCGTGAAGTCGCGCGCCCAGTACCACGACCGCGCTGGGTGGAACAACGGTCCCTTCATCGCCGTGGCGATCGACAGGCGCACCGGTCTCGTCGTCGAAGCGGTGAACGGCCTCGACAAGGACGTCATCCGCGAGGAGAACCTGCACCCGTTGCTGCGGGAGAACTCCCGTGCCCTGCTGGACTGGTACCACACCGTGATGGCGAGCGAGACGGACGTGCTGAAGGTCGAGGAGGGCCGCAGCCACCCCGACAAGCCGTTGCGGCACGCCGAGGTGAAGGCGGTCAACGAACTGCTGTGGGCGCGCCAACGGCAGCACGACGAGGCCAACCCCGGCAACCCGACCCCGTTGGGTCGGGAAGTGCTGGGGGAGCTGGGCTTCGACCCTCGGATCCTCAAGCCGCGGTACCGCAACGTCGACGGGCGCAAGGTCCTCGTCGCCGACCGCGGCGATCCGGGGGCCGCGTGCTCGAACTGCAACGTCCTGCTGCGCGACGTCGTGAGCTACACCGGCAGGTACGAGGTCCCGCCGGGCGACTACCGATACCCTGTCCGTTGAGATCCCCCGGTGGAGTGACGAATGCGCATCGACGAGTCGGAGACCTACCTGGACGACGAGACGTCGCTGGTTTTCCGCGACGACGAGCCGTTCACCGGACAGGTGGAGACCAAGGACGAGAACGGCGACCTGCTGGAGCTGATGTCCTTCCGGGAAGGGGTCACCGACGGCACCCAGCAGGTCTGGTACCCCGGCGGGCAGAAGATGACCGAGGGCACCAGCAGGATGGGCGAGGCGGTCGGTGACTGGTACGAGTGGCACCCGAACGGCGTGCTCGCCGTGCACAACGCGTACGACGAGGAGGGGCGACTCCTGCACGTGAAGCGGTGGGACACCGAGGGCGACCTCGTGGAAGACCGCTGACCGGTGGAGGAACAGCTCGTTCCGCTCGGCTCCGGACCGGTCGCCGCCGTGTACGCGGTGGGGGACCGGGCGCTCAAGGTGTTCCCCGGTCGACTCGACCGCCGCACGCGGGCGAAGCTCGACAAGGAGATCGCGGCGTGGCGCGGGGTTCCGGCGACCCGTGTGGTGCACGGGGCGGCGGAGATGGCGGACGGGCGGGTGGCGGTGTGGGCCGAGCTGTGTCCGGAGTCGTTGGCCGAGCGGGTTCGGCGGGACGGGCCGTTGCCCGCGGCCGATGTGGTGGACGTGGCGTTGCGGTTGACCAGGGCGCTGACCGCGGCGCACGCGGCCGGGCTGGTGCACGGCGGGCTGACACCGCACAACGTGCTGTTCCGGGCCACCGGTGAGCCGGTGCTGGCGGACGGCGGCCTGGTGGCGCGCAACGCTTTCCCGGCCGAACCGGCGGCGGAGTTCGCCGCGCCGGAAACGGTGCGGGACGCGGTCCGCGACGCCCGCGCGGACCTCTACGGGCTGGGCGCGGTGCTGTACCACGCCTGCACCGGCCGCGCCCCGCACCCGGCGCTGCTCGGCGAACGGCCGGACGACCACGTGCTGCGCGTGCTGGCCGCGCCGTCGCCGGAGCTCACCAGGGCCGACGTGCCGGGGGAGGTGCGCGACCTGGTGGGCGCGCTGCTGGTGAAGGACCCCGCGGCACGGCACCTCGTCGACCTCGAACCGGACCACCCGTCGAAGGGGCGGATCCCGGTAGCCGAGGCGAAACCGCTGCCCAAGGGCGAACCCGGCCGCCTGGGCCTGGTGGTCGGCGTGGTGGGCGCGCTCGCGCTGCTGGCCGCCGCGCCGTTCCTGCTGCTGCGCGACGACCCGCCGCCGCCCTCGTCCAGCGGGCCGACGATGAGCCAGGGGACGGCGATCGACGTGGTCGAGGTCGTCGACGACACCGAGCGCGTCCGGCTGACCTGGAGCAGCACGCCCGCCGACCTGGACTACGTCGTGATCACCGCGCCGGAGGGCAAGCCCAACACCAAGACCGCCGTGCTGCGCGAGCACACCACCGAGATCCCCGTCGAACCCGGTGTGCGGTACTGCTTCGAGGTGCAGGGGACCGACGGCAGGCAGGTCTACCTCAGCGCCCCCAAGGGCATCCGCGGCGCGACCTGCACCCGGTAGCCGTACCGCAGGAAGGCCCGCGACCGATCCGCGAACGGCCGGCGCGCCAGGCCCGAACGCAGTGCCCGCACGGCGTCCCACGCTTCCTGCCGAGCATCGACCCCCGTGCCGGACCAGCGCGTCGCGTCCACCGCCACCGCCAGTCTCACCAACGCCTCCGCCACGGGCTCGTCGACCCCGGCGGACGCCAGGTCGCGCAGGGTCATCGCGGGCGTCACCGGCACACCGCAGGCGCGCAAGCGTTCCCGCGCCTCGGTTTCCGCGTCCGCGACCGTCGCTCGCCACCGCCTGCGCCACGACCGCGCGGCGGACCACGACGGCACCACGACCAGCCAGCCGAGCAGGGGCGTGGCCACCGCCCATACCAGCAGCCGCCACGGCGTGCCCGCGCCCGGTCCGACGGCGGGCGGGTCGGGAGGCAGGACCGGCGCGGACACCTCGCCCTCGGCCGGGAGTTCCTCGCGCGCCTGCTCGGTGGCGTCGGCGGGACCTCCCGACGCCGACGTGCGCACGGAACCGGTGGGGTCCAGGGCGACCCAGCCCGCTCCCTCGACCGCGACCTCCGGCCACACCAGCACGTCACCGTTGCGCACCACCGGGTTCCGGCCGGAGAACCCCACCACGAGCCGGGCCGGGATGCCGCGGAGCCGGGCCAGCGCCACGTACGCGGCGGCGAACTGCTCACTCGTGCCCTGCCCGTCGCGGAGCAGGAACCGGGCCAGCTGCGGCCAGCCGTGCCCGACCGGCAGCGTCGCCGAGTCCACGAGCCGGTAGTGGTCGCGCAGGTACCGCTCCAACACCAGGGCGGCCCGGAACGACGACCGCATGCCCCCGACCGCCTTGTCCGCCAACGCTTCCACGCCCGCCGGCACCTCGCCGACCCCGCCGAGACCACCCGCCGCGCCGGGGTCGACCGCCGCGCCCGCCAGCGTGGCCGGGTCGACGCGGGGTTCCCACCAGGTGAGGTCGTAGTCCCGCACCGGCCGCTCGGCGAGCAGCGTGCCGCGTTCCGGCGAGACCAGGGGGTCGACGCCGGTCACCGA
>DATMCA010000309.1:0-2033 GCA_035559015.1 Umezawaea sp.
CCGCGGGAGAACGGCTGGTGATGAACTGCCCGTCGACGACGACCTCCTGGTCGACGACCTCAGCGCCCGCGTGACGCAGGTCAGTCCACAGGCTTGGCCACGAGGTGAGCCGTCGGCCGCGCAGGACGTCGGCCTCGAGCAACGTCCACGGGCCGTGACAGATGGCCGCGACCGGCTTGCCGGTGGCCACGAAGGACGCGACGAAGCTCACCGCGTCCCGATTGAGGCGCAGAGTGTCGGGATTCACCGTGCCGCCGGGCAGGAGCAGTGCGTCGTACTCGTCGGCTGACGCGTCGGCCACCTCCCGGTCCACCGACAACGTTCCGGCCGAGACGAGGTCGAACTGGCGGGCCTGGATCTCGCCGGGGTGGATCGACAACAGATCGGTGCTGGCGCCGGCTCCGTAGAGCGCGCCGCGCGGTTGTTCGAGCTCAACCCGCTCCACTCCGTCAGTGGCGATTATGGCGATCCGCATGCCTGTCAATTCGCGAGCCATTCTTCTTCTCCCGATTCGATGTCGTCGTCATGGACGAGTCGACCCTCGCAGGAGGCGGGCCACCGCCTCGACGGCCTGCCAGGTCGAACATCTCTCGGCAACCTCCTCCGGGCGCTCGCTACCCGATCCACGTGCCGGCCAGCCGCTAGTGCTTCCTGGGCCGGTGCCGGTGGTCGTGGCGGTAGCGGGATCCCCAGGTTGCGCTGCGGACGGTGTCGCTCGACTCCAAGCCCGACCCGAGGGCTCCCCCGATGGTCGCCAGGGAGGCGACGAGCCAGGCGAGCCGCAGGTAGTCCAGGAACTCGACGGGTCGGTGGAGGTAGCCCGCGAACACCTCCGGGATCACGATGAACCAGGCGGTCATGACGTTCCCGGCCAGCAGCACCAGGTAGGACACCAGCACCCCGGTGGTCAGCGTCAGCACGGTCGCCGCGTTGTAGAGGCGGATTTGGCGGCGTTCGGCCGGGTGATCGTCGTGTTGCCACAGGCCGTGGTTGAGAATCAGCCACCCGACCATCGTGATCACGCTGACCGCGGTGGCGATCCACAGGCGCACGGTGCTGATCGCCCCGCTGACCTGCCAGACCGGGCTGGATACGAGGCCGAAGGCGGCCGTTGCCACGCTGGCCGCGAGCGCGCCGCGCAGTCCCAGCACCAACCGCCACGGCCGGTTCACCCGGACCATCCCGGCCAGCGTCCACAGCGGTCCCGCCGACCGCGTGACCCGGAGGTCGACGTCGTCGTCTTCGGGTTCCATCGGCCGGAGGCTCGGCGAGCGGTCCTCCAGTCGGCGCAACGGCCGGGTGTCGGCGTCCGACCGTTCCCGAGCGGCCCACTTGAGGATGACGCTTGCTGCGATCTCGCGGGCCTCCTCGGCCGGTTTGAGCGGGTTCACCGCCGTGACGACCAGCAGCGCAGCCGTCTGCGTCTGGCTCAGCTCGACGACCACCGGCTGGTCGTCCTGGTGCACCGGCAGGTCGGTCAGCGCGAGCGCGAAGTCCCAGCCCTCCTGCGCGGCCCGCTCGCCCGCCAAGTCGATCAACCGCTGACCACGGGCGTCGCCGCCGCGTCGCAGGTTCTCGGTGACCACCACGAACCGGTACCGGGTGCCCGGCTCGGGCTGGTCCGCAAGCATCTCGGGAAGCCTGCGGGCCAGGTCCTCGGCGAGCGTGGTGGGCAGCCCGGGATCCGCCAGCAGGCCGATGCGCAGCGTCGGCTGCGCGTTGGGCCCGGTGCCCGCAGCGGCGTGCATGTCGCGGTGCTCGACGGCCATCGTCACTCCTGTCCGGCGGCGCGGGCCTCCGGCCTCGTCACACTGCTCGAGGATGCCCGGGCGTGAGCTGCGCGAACCCGGTCCGCGACGGGTCCGACCCGCGAGGCCGGATCGGACGTGCCGGTTTGGCGGTCGGGGGACCTGGTGCGCGGGGCTGGCACCGACAGGTCGAGCCACGGGGGTCGACATCCCACCCGCAAGCCGAGTCCCGCGGCCTCCGTCGCACCCAGGGTGGCGGCCACGTGGGTAGTACCGGTCTCGAGC
>DATMCA010000310.1:0-7412 GCA_035559015.1 Umezawaea sp.
AATCACCGCAGCGCGACGCGCGCGGGTTCGACCTCGGCGTGCCGGGCAACCACCCGATCGACACCGACGTCGAGGACCTCGGCGCGGCCAACGTCATCCTCACCAACGGCGCCCGGCTCTACGTCGACCACGCCCACCCGGAGTACTCCGCCCCCGAGGTCACCGATCCGATGGACGCGGTGATCTGGGACAAGGAAGGCGAGCGGGTCATGGAGGCCGCCGCCCGCCACGTGGCGAGCGTTCCCGGTGCGGCCCGGCTCCAGCTCTACAAGAACAACGTCGACGGCAAGGGCGCCAGCTACGGCACCCACGAGAACTACCTGATGGCCCGCAGCACGCCGTTCACCGCGGTGATCGCCGGGCTCACCCCGTTCTTCGCGTCGCGCCAGGTCATCACCGGTTCCGGCCGGGTCGGCATCGGGCCGACCGGCGACGACGAGGGCTTCCAGCTCTCGCAGCGGTCGGACTACATCGAGGTCGAGGTAGGCCTGGAGACGACGCTCAAGCGCGGCATCATCAACACCCGCGACGAGCCGCACGCCGACGCGGACAAGTACCGCAGGCTGCACGTCATCATCGGCGACGCGAACCTGGCCGAGTACTCCACGTTCCTCAAGGTGGGCACCACGTCCGTCGTGCTGGACATGATCGAGGCCGGTCGCCGGTTCGACGACCTGCGGCTGCTCGACCCGGTCCGCGCGGTGCACCAGATCAGCCACGACCCGACGCTCAAGGTGAAGGTCGAGCTGACCGGCGGCCGCAAGCTGACCGGCCTGGAGATCCAGTACGCCTACCACGAGCGCGCGGTGAAGTTCGTGGAGGAGGACACCGCGGGCGACCACGCGGCCGACCGCGACGTGCTGCGCGTCTGGGGCGAGGTGCTGGACGCGCTGTCCCGCGACCCGCAGGAGTGCGCGGACCGCCTCGACTGGGTGGCGAAGCTGCGGCTGCTGGAGGGCTACCGGTCCCGCGACAACCTGGCCTGGGGCGCGCCCCGGCTCAAGCTCGTCGACCTCCAGTACTCCGACGTGCGGCTGGACAAGGGCCTCTACAACCGGCTGGTCGCGCGCGGCTCGATGAAGCGCCTGGTCAGCGAGGACGAGGTGCTCGCGGCCATCAAGTCGCCGCCGGAGGACACCCGCGCGTACTTCCGCGGCCGGTGCCTGGAGCGGTACCCCCAGTCGGTCGCCGCCGCTTCGTGGGACTCGGTGATCTTCGACCTCGGTCGGGAATCACTCGTCCGGATCCCCACCCTCGAACCCCTGCGGGGCACGAAAGCCCACGTCGGAGCCCTCCTGGAGGCCGCGGAGACGGCCGAGCAACTGGTGGACGCCCTGACGAGGGGCTGATCATCAAACCCGTGTGGCAGGCACTAATTGTCGGTCCTGCTGGGTAATGTTGGTGGTGACCCCCTTCACTCGGGGTCGACGCGGGAGGCTGAGATGGCACAGGAACAGGTTCAGCGCCAAGGCGGCGGTGACGGAGACGACGGCGGAGACGGTGCGGCCGCCGCCGGTCAGGAACGACGCGAGAAGCTCGGCGAGGACGTCGACGCGATCCTGGACGAGATCGACGACGTCCTGGAGGAGAACGCCGAAGACTTCGTGCGGGCCTACGTGCAAAAGGGCGGCGAGTAGGCGGTAACTGCCGCCAACCAGCCGACTCGGGGACAGGAGACGAAGCCACACATGGATAACAGCTCGTCCGGGCGCTACCCGTCCGCGTCGCTGCCCCCGGCGTACTTGACGCCGGGGTCATCGTCGTTCACCGACTTCCTGCGCGCCCAGGCGCCCGAGTTGCTCCCGTGGGGCCGCAAGCTCCCCGAGGGCAGTCACGTCCAGGCACCGCACGGGACGACGATCGTCGCCGTCACCTTCAAGGGCGGCGTGCTGATCGCGGGCGACCGGCGGGCGACCATGGGCAACGTGATCGCCCAGCGCGACATGAAGAAGGTGTTCGTCACCGACGACTACTCCGCCGTCGGCATCGCGGGCACCGCGGGCATCGCGATCGAGATCGTGCGCCTGTTCGCGGTCGACCTCCGCCACTACGAGAAGATCGAGGGCGTCTCGCTCTCGCTCGACGGCAAGGCCAACCGCCTGTCCGCCATGATCAGGGGCAACCTGGACGCCGCGATGGCCGGCCTGGCCGTCGTGCCGCTGTTCGCGGGCTTCGACACCGAGGCCCCCGACCCGGACCGGGCGGGCCGGATCGTGTCGTACGACGTCACCGGTGGCCGCTACGAGGAGAACCAGGGCTACCAGGCCGTCGGCTCCGGCTCGCTGTTCGCCAAGTCGGCCCTGAAGAAGCTCTACGACCCCAACGCGGACGCCGACGGCGCCGCCCGTGCCGCGGTCGAGTCGCTCTACGACGCGGCCGACGACGACACCGCCACCGGCGGGCCGGACACCGTGCGGCGCATCTACCCGGTGATCGTCACGATCACCGCGGCCGAGGGCGCCGTCACCCTGTCCGAGGAGCAGACGGCCGCCGTCGCCGAGGCCGTCGTCGAAGGCCGCCGGGTCTAGCCGTGCCCACCACCATCCGCCGAGGTCAGGAGCCGCGCCAGTGACGATGCCGTTGTACGCCTCCCCCGAGCAGATCCTGCGCGACCGCTCGGAGTACGCCAGGAAGGGTATTGCCCGGGGCCGCAGCGTCGTCGTGCTCAGGTACGCCGACGGGATCCTGTTCGTCGCCGAGAACCCGTCGAGCACGCTGCACAAGGTCTCCGAGATCTACGACCGCATCGGCTTCGCCGCCGTCGGCCGGTACAGCGAGTTCGAGAACCTCCGCCAGGCGGGCATCCGGTTCGCCGACATCCGCGGGTACCAGAACGACCCGCGCGACGTGACCGGCCGCTCCCTGGCCAACGTGTACGCCCAGACCCTCGGGTCGATCTTCACCGAGCAGATCAAGCCCCTGGAGGTCGAGATCTGCGTGGCCGAGGTCGGCCACCTGCCCGAGCAGGACACGATGTACCGGCTCACCTACGACGGCTCGATCGTCGACGAGCCGCAGTACGTCGTGATGGGCGGCCAGGCCGAAGCCACGACGACCGCGCTGAAGGACCTGTTCAGCGACGGCCTGTCGCTGGCCGACGCCGTGGGCGTGGCCGTCCGCGGCCTCAGCGCGGGGTCCACGTCGACCGGCAACGGCAAGCCGGAGCTGCTGGACCGCGGCAAGCTGGAGGTCGCGGTCCTCGAACGGGACAGGCCGCGCCGGGCGTTCCGCCGGATCGTCGGGGCGGCGCTGGACGCGATGCTGCCGAAGACCGAGGGCGAGGAGGAGTCCTCCGAGCCGGTCAAGGAAGCGCCGACGTCCGGCAAGGGCGGCCCGGCGAAGCCGACCAAGGACATCAACCTGCCGCCGAACGACGACAAGGCCTAGGGTTTCCCCGTCGAGCGGGGCACCTCCGGAACGCCGGAGGTGCCCCGCTCGACGTTTGCGCCGGTCCACGGGTTCATCGCGCTCCGGATCCCGGGGCGGGACGCCTGCGGGCGCGGTTCGATTCCGGCCTGGCGCTCCGCTCGGGAACGCACGCCGATGCCACAGGACCGTCGCGAATTCGCTGACTCGGCGCCGCCGGTCTCGCTAGGTTTTCGGTGTGAGCGGAGCAGCCCGCAGGGTGGTGATCGTCGCCTACGACGACGCGCAGATCCTCGACGTGGCGTGTCCCAGCGGAGCGCTGGAGATGGCCAACTCGCACGGTGCGTCGCCGCCCTACTCGATCGAGCTGGCCACGGTGTCCGGAGGCGGTGCCCGTAGCTCGTCCGGGATCGTGCTCGGTGGGGGGCGGCGGCTGGCGTCGGTGACCGGGCAGATCGACACGCTGCTCGTGGTCGGCGGGCACGGGACGCGGGCCGCGATGGCCGATGAGCGGATGTTGACGCAGGTCCGGCGGTTGGCCGGGCGCAGTCGGAGGATCGCGTCGGTCTGCACGGGCACGTTCGTGCTCGCGGCCGCCGGGCTGGTGGACGGGCGGCGGGTCACGACGCACTGGGGGTACGGGGAACTGCTCGCCGCGCTCTTCCCGGCGGTGGCGGTGGACCTCGCGCCGCTGTACATCCGCGACGGCGACGTCTACACGTCGGCCGGGGTGACGAGCGGGTTGGACCTCACGCTCGCGCTGATCGAGGACGACCACGGCCCGACGCTGGCCAGGGAGGTCGCCCGTGAGCTGGTGACCTACCTGCACCGCCCGGCCGACCAGGCGCAGATCAGCATGTTCCTCGCCGCCCCACCGCCCGGTGACCGGCTCGTGCGGGACCTGCTGGGCTACATCGCCGCCCACCTCGCCGAGGACCTGAGCCCCCGCGCGCTGGCGGCACGGGCCGGGGTCAGCACCAGGCACCTGACCCGGCTGTTCGCCACGCACCTCGGCACCACTCCCGCCCGGTCCGTGCGGGCCGCCAGGACCGAGGCCGCGGCGCACCTGGTGCGGGGCAGCGAGCTGGCGTTGGCGTCGATCGCGCGCCGGTGCGGGTTCCGGTCGGCGGAAACCCTGCGGCAGGCGTTCCTCGACCACTACGGGATGACGGGGGACAGGATTCGCAGGATGGCGGACATGCCCCGCCCGCTCGACCTCGTCGTCGCCCAGACTTCGGGGGTGTGAGCCGCCCGGTGGCGCCCTGAGGGGTGGTGCGGGCCCACGTGTCCCGCACCCGCGCCACCTCGTTCACCGGCTCACCGGACGGAGGGGGAAGTGATGCCACAACGGAGAGTCGCTCGGGTCCTGTTCGCCGCGGCGCTCGCGTCGGCCTGCGTGCTGGGGCCCACCGCGTCGGCGGGCGCGGCGGCCGACGAGTCCGTGGGAACGCTGAACGTCTGGTGCACGTCGGCACGGCCCGTGGACGGGGCCACGCGCTACCCGACGAACTTCGGCGGGAACCAGGAGACCGCCTGCCGGAAGTGCGACGAGACGGCGAGGGTCCTGCGGTTGCAGGGCCGGATCACGGCCTGGGCGTGCGAGTACGTGACGCCGCTCGGCAACTACGCCGTCGGTTGGTACAAGTACGTGGTGTGAGGCGAGCGGCAGGCCCGTCCAGTGGTGGACGGGCCTGCCTGCCCGGTCAGCCCGGCGCCGGGGCGTAGCCGGTCGGGCGGGTGGTGAAGGTGCCCCGCCCCCGTGTCCGGCCGCGCAGTCGGGTGGCGTAGCCGAACAGCTCCGCCGGCGGCACGGTCGCGGTGATCACCGCGGTCCCCGCCCTGGAGGTGGAGCCGAGGATCCGGCCCCGACGTGCGGCCAGGTCGCCCAGCACGACACCGACGGCGTCGTCGGGCGCGGTGGCGGTCACCTCCGCCACCGGTTCCAGCAGGGCCATCGCGCCCGCGCGCAGGGCTTCGCGGAGGCCGAGGCGGCCCGCGGTGCGGAACGCCATCTCCGAGGAGTCCTTCGGGTGCGTGGCGCCGTCGGTCAGCGTGACCCGCAGCCCGACCACCGGGTGACCGCCCAGCGGCCCCTCGGCCAACGCGTCCCGACAGCCCTGCTCGACCGCGCGCACATATTCCTGCGGAACGCGTCCGCCGGTCACGGTCGAGCGGAACTCGAAGCCCACCGCCAGGTCGACCGCCTCGGTGTCGAGGACGACGTGCGCGAACTGGCCCGCCCCTCCCTCCTGTTTGACGTGCCGGAAGACGAACCCGGTCACGCCGCGGGCGACGGTCTCGCGGTAGGCCACCCTCGGGCGTCCGACGGTGAGGTCGAGCCGGTGGTCGCGGCGCGCCTTCTCCACCGCGACCTCCAGGTGCAGCTCGCCCGGACCCGAGAGCACGGTCTGGCCGGTCTCGGAGTCCGTCCTGACCGCCGGCGACGGGTCCTCCTCGACCAGGTGCGCCAACGCCGACAGCAGACGTTCGGTGTCGGCCGACGCCTTCGGCTCGACGGCGACGGAGACGACCGGGTCCACGGCCGTCGGCGGTTCGAGGACCAGCGGGTCCGCCGGCGCGCAGAGGGTCGTCCCGGCGCGGGCCGACTTCAGCCCGACGACCGCGACGATGGCCCCGGCCACGGCGAGGTCGACCGGCGTGTGCCGATCGGCCTGCACCCGCAGGATCCTGCCTATCCGTTCGACCCGACCGGTTCCGGCGTCCAGCACCGTCCCTCCCTTGTGGATGGTCCCCGAGTACACCCGCACGTACGTCAGCCTGCCCGTGGAGGTGGAGTTCACCTTGAACACCAGCGCCGCGAACGGTGCCGCCGGATCGGCGGGCCGTTCCCCGCCCTCGACGCCCCGCACCGGCGGAACGTCCACTGGCGACGGCAGGTACGCCACGACGGCCTCCAGCAGCGGTTCGACCCCGCGGTTGCGGTACGCCGAGCCGCACAGCACGACCAGGCCGTCACCTGTTCCGGTCACGTCCCGCAACGCCGACCGCAACGTCGCGGCGGACACGGGCGCCCCCGTGCAGAACTCCTCCAGCACGGCGGGGTGCAGTTCCGCCACCGCCTCCTCCAGCAGGTGGCGGCGACGGTGCGCCTCGTCCAGCAGGGCGTCCGGCACCGGTTCGTCGGCGAACCCGTCCCGGCCGTCCGTCCACACGAGAGCCCGCATCCGCAGCAGGTCGACCAAGCCGGTGAACCCGTCCTCCGCGCCGATGGGCAGTTGGACCACCAGCGGCACGGGGTGCAGGCGCGCGCGGATCGACTCCACCGCGACGTCGAGGTCCGCGCCCGTCCGGTCGAGCTTGTTGACGAACGCGATCCGCGGCACGCGGTGCCGATCCGCCTGGCGCCACACCGATTCGCTCTGCGGCTCGACGCCCGCGACACCGTCGAACACGGCGATCGCGCCGTCGAGGACGCGGAGCGCGCGTTCGACCTCGTCGGCGAAGTCGACGTGGCCCGGTGTGTCGATCAGGTTGATCCGGTGGCCGTCCCACGCGCAGCTCACGGCCACGGCGAAGATCGTGATGCCCCGGTCGCGCTCCTGCGGGTCGAAGTCGGTGACGGTCGTGCCGTCGTGGACCTCGCCGCGCTTGTGGGTGGCACCGGTGGCGTACAGGACGCGTTCGGTGAGGGTGGTCTTGCCCGCGTCCACGTGGGCCAGGATGCCCAGGTTGCGGACGGTGGTCAGGTTTCGGTGCGGGTCGGTGCGCACGGCGCGGCGCCTTTCGAGGTGGTCCTGGGCAGGCCTGCGCGATTGTCGGCGCGCTGACACCCGTGCACACGAAAACCGTTGTGGCACAGGGGGACCACCGGCCGCGGCCGGTGACGGGTCAGGCGTTCGGGAACAGCCGGTGCACGCCGCGCGGCGGGCGCCGGGGGGCCGGAGACACCAGGATCACGTCGTAGCGCGACGGGAGGACGACAGCGGCGCGGTGGCGCACGACCGGTCTCCCCTCGTCACGGGCGCGCCATCGGTGCGCGCGGAATCCGCCCGGGAGTCCAGGTACTCCGCCGTGGACGCGGAAAC
>DATMCA010000311.1:0-11627 GCA_035559015.1 Umezawaea sp.
CGCCGAACACCACCAGCGTCAGGCCGACGCAGCACAGCGCGATGCCCAGCGGGTCGAAGCTGTGGCTCGTGCCGGGCTTCCAGTCGGGCACCAGGACGGCCGTCATCACCAGCGCGACGACACCCACGGGCACGTTCACGAAGAAGATCCACTCCCAGCCGAGGTTGTCGACCAGCACACCGCCCAGCAGCGGACCGGTGACCGTCGCGACACCCGCGACCGCACCCCACATGCCCATCGGCCCACCGCGCTTGGCGGGCGGGAACAGGTGCGTGATGAACGCCATCGTCTGCGGCGTCATCATCGCCGCGCCCAGACCCTGCACGCCGCGCGCGACGATCAGCATCTCGACGGACCCCGAGAGCCCGCACCACAGCGACGACCCGACGAACACCACCAGGCCCACCATGAACAGCCGCTTCGGCCCGAACCGGTCACCGAGCCTGCCGGTAAGGAGGAGCGGTACGGCGTAGGTCAGCAGGTAGACGCTGTTGACCCAGATGATCTCGTTCAGCCCCGCGTCCAACTCCTTGATCATGGACGGGATCGCCACGTTCACGATCGTCGTGTCCAGCAGGATCATGAAGAAGCCGATGCACAACGCCGAAAGCGCCGCCCACGGGTTCACTTGCCGGCTCATCGCCGGTCCTCCTCAAGCTCTTCGATGCGACGACGTGCCGCGTCGGGCCAGGTCAGCTCCCCGTTGGAGAGCTGGTCGATCAGCCGCTCGACCCAGTCGAGCTCGGCCTGCCGCATGGCGCGGTGGTACTGGTAGTCGATCCAGAACATCGGCTCGACGTCCTGCGCGGTCAGCTCCGCGATCGCCACGTCGGTGACGGCGAGCTTCTTCCTCAACGCCTGCACACGCCGCCGCAACTCCGCCATCGCCTCATCGGGCCGCACCGTGTGCAGGTGCTGGACGGCCATCGCGAACCGCGGAAACTCGACCTCGATCGAGGACACACTGTCCAACACCTCCTCCCGGAACGCGTCCAGCCCCCTGACGGTCAACTGGTAGGTGGTCCGCTCAGGCCTCTTGCCCTCACGACTGGTCTCCACCACCTCGACGAGCCCGTCCTGCTGGAGCTTCTCCACAGCGTGGTAGAGCGACCCGACGGTGACCTTCGCCAACCGCCCCAGCTGCCGCTCGCGAATCTTCTGCTGGATCTCGTAGGGGTGCATCGGCGACTCGTGCAGGAGTTCCAACACCACCATGGCGAGAGGCCGGATGGCGACCACTTGGCGTGCTCCGTTCTGATTATTCGATCTGGAGTATATGCCGGCTCAAGTAGAACTACGGATGCGGAACGACTGTGGCATTCGGCACGCTGGGCGTGGTGAAGCGCTGGGCACTGGTGACCGCACGACCACGACCAACCGGGTCACGACGAGCAGTAGTCGCGGTCGTCCTGTCAGTAGTCGTAGGAGCAGCCGTGATCGGCACGGTGCTGTCCGCCGACCCGATCGGCTACGGCGTACCCGTATGGCCGTTCGCCAACTCGGCAGACCTCGCCGAAGACAGGGTGATGGCGTCGGTCGTATCTGCCGCGCGGGCGGATGCAGCAACGCTGGGAAGCTTGAACGGGGTTCCGGCGGCGGTAACAGCAGGGGACGTCGAAGTCGTACGAACACAGGTAGAACGCGGCGGCCTGGCACTCTGGCTACTACTACGCCTACAAGTACCTTCAGTCGGCACACGCTGCCGAGAAGTAGTAGTCCTTGGCGCAACACCGGTAGAGGTAAACTCCCGCAGCGTCAGCTGCTAGATGGCAACCCACGCCACCTGAATGACCCACCACTTGGGTGACACAAGGCCTGAGCAACCCACCACCTGGGCGACACAAGGCCTTAGTGACCCACCACCTGGGTGACGCGAGGCCTTCCCTAGTCGTGTCCGATTTTACTTGGGGGATTTGCCCCTTAAAATTGCGGATCGGGCAGGGCTTTCGGGCACTGCCTTTTCGCCCGATCAAGGGGCAAATCTAGGGGCCCCAAGTCAAATCGGACACATCCCGCTGGGAGTCATTGCTCCGGCGTGGGCTCCCCAGCTGAGATCCCGCGGGCGATCCCCGCCACCCCGCTCGCGCAATTGTCTCAATCTTTGATCTTGGTTTGTCAAGGCGGGAAAGATGCCTTGACAAACCAAGATCAAAGAGGAGGGCGCTTCGGATCGGGGCGACGGGGGAGTTCTGTGTCGGGTCAGTTGCGTGCGTCCGCTTGCGTACCGCGGCAAAGCCGCAGTACGACCGTGCCTGCGGCTTTGCCGCAAGAGGGCTGCGCCTCGCGAAGGCCGCAGGAGCACTTCACCCTGTGGCAAGGCTCAGAAAGACCGTCCCCCGCCCGCAAAGCAGCAACACCCCAGCCCCATCACCGCCGCACGACCGCCCCATGCCTCACCCGGCCAGCTCAAGGCCGAGCCCCCAGCACCCTCAAGCCCACCAATAAATCCACAACCCTGCCAACCCCACCACCAACACCCCCAACGAGAACCCGGCCGACACCCACCCCCGCCGCCGGTCCGCGAACACCTGACAAACCACCCCCAGCACCGCCACCACCCAGTGCCCCGCCACGACATCCCACCCGAGCCCAGGAAGGTCCCGCCCTCCCGCATACCACTGCACCACCACCGTGGCGACGGCGAGCAGCACCAGGCCCACCGTGAACGCCCCGCTCACCCCGCGCCACGTCCGCGCGACGAGTCGTTCGCGCCGTGGTCTCGCCTCCGGCGTGTGGAGTTCAACCGTGATCGGGTCGCTCATGAAGCCTCCTCAGGGCGCGAGCATGGCCCACGGGTCTAGCGGGGGTGCGGCCTGCTGGCCTTCCGGGCAGCTGCGCCGAAAATCGCACCACGTGCACTGCCTGCCGGTTCTGGGCGGGAACAGGATTTCCGGGTCGCCGCCGGCGGACAAGGTATCGGTCGCCAGGCTCAGTTCGTCCGCGGCTTCCTCGGCCCGCGACACGTGCCTGCCCAGGCTTTCGTCGGTGTGGTCCCAGGCCGACACGGTCCCGGTCGGCAGGTGGTGCAGTTCGACCCGGTGGCACGGTTTGCGGAGCGTTCGCCGCGCGGCCAACGCGTAGAGCGCCAGCGCCAACGAACCACGCGCGTCGTCCACCGTCAACGCGTGCCGACCGGTCTTGTAGTCGACGATGACGAGTTCGCCGTCCCTCAGGTCGATGCGGTCGACCCGGCCTTCGGCGACGATCTTCGACGTGGGCGTGGACACCCAGCGTTCGATCCCGACCGGTTCGATCGACGTGTCCAGCTCGCTCACGTAGTCGCGCACCCAGCCGTCCGCGCGCTCCCGGTAGACCGCCGCCTGCTCGGCGTCGCGGAAGCCGTCGTTCTTCCACTGCCGGTGCACCAGCGCCACGGCCTGGTCCGGTGTCCGCTTGTTCGCGGGCAGGTCGAACAGGGCCTTCAACGCGTTGTGCACGACCGCGCCCAACGTGTTGTGCGCCCACGCCCCGCCGCGCGGCGGACTCGGCCTGTCCAGGTACGCCATGCGGTACCGGCGCGGGCAGTCCGCCCAGTTCGCCAGCTTCGACGGTGTCACCCGAACGAGCTTGCGCGGCAAGCTTCCGAAATCGAACCCGAGCTGCTCCTGCACCCGACCAAGGCTACGCAAGGACACCGACAGTACCGCCACGAGCACCCACCGGCAGGATGTCGACATGGAGATCTGGCGCAACCCGCGCTGCTCGAAGTCCCGCTCCGCGAAGCAAGCCCTGGACGCGGCGGGCGTCGAGCACGTCGAGCGCCGCTACCTGGACGACGCCCCCACGGCCGCCGAACTGGCGGCGGTGCTGGACAAGATGGGCGCCGAGCCGTGGGACATCACCCGCTTCGGCGAGGCCCGCGCGAAGGAGCTGGACCTGGCCGCCCTCCCCCACGACCGCGAGGCCTGGCTGGAGGTCCTGGCGGCGAACCCGGTCCTGCTCGAACGACCGATCATCGTCACCGGCACCACAGCGTTCGTCGCCAGGACCGAGGAAGCGCTCGAGTCGCTGCGGTGACCCGCGGTTTCGCATCCGGCCCATCCGGTTGGACCGGGCGATGCGGGCTCCGGACGTGACGACGGCCCAGTCGCGGTCGCCGTGCGTAGCGCCGAGTTCGGTACGTGCGTCCACGAGTGGTACCCGGTTGCGCACGCGCGCCCATGATCCACATCGGCCCGACGGGATCGACCGAGGGGCGCTCGCACGGTTCTGCCGCGCGGCAGCGGTCACCCACGGTGGCCGAACGGTCGATCCGGCCCCGAGCGGGCCTCCACCCGTGGCCTACCCGACGAGGATCTTGCTACCCGTCGCGCGGTCGGCCAGCGCGTCCAGCATCTCGGGCGCGGTGGTCTCCGCGCCGAGCCGGACGGTCTTGTTGGTGCCGTGGTAGTCGCTGGACCCGGTCACCAGCAGCCCGAGGTCGCCCGCCAGCGAGCGCAGCCGGTCTCGGGTCGACCCGTCGTGGTCCGGGTGGTCCACCTCGACCCCGGTCAGGCCCTTGGTCGCCAGGTCGGCCACGACCTGGTCGGTCACGATCGGGCCGCGGGACACGGCGAAGGGGTGGGCGAGCACCGTGACGCCGCCGGCGTCGGTGATCATCCCGATGGCCGTCTCGACCGGCGTGTCGGTCTTCGGCACGTAGTAGCGCCCGCCGGTCAGGTACTTGGCGAACGCCTCGTTCACGCTCTCCACCACACCCGCCCGCATCAGCGCCATCGCGAGGTGCGGCCTGCCCGCCGGAGCGTCTTCCGGCAACGCCGCCATCAGCTCGTCGGGGTCGATGGGGAAGCCGTCCTCGACCATCCGGACCGCCATCACGCGGACCCGGTGCCTGCGCTCCGACCGCAGTCTGAGCTGCTCCTCGACGATCGCCACCGACGTGGGGTCGTAGAGGTAGGCAAGCAGGTGGACTGTGATCAGCCGCCCCAGGCCGTCCGTCGAGGCGCACGACAGCTCGGCACCGCGGACGAGCCGCAGACCGGGCGGCAGCGCGGCGGCGGCTTCCTGCCACCCCGCTGACGTGTCGTGGTCGGTGATGGCGACCGCGTGGAGGCCGGTGGCCGCCGCGGCGGCCACCAGTTCCGCGGGCGTGTCGGTGCCGTCGGACTGGCTTGAGTGGGCGTGCAGGTCGATGCGCACCCGTGCAGTGTGGCCGACGGCCTCGACCTCCGTTCCTACGGCACCATCTTCTTGCCCCGCGCGACCCGTTGGGCCTTGATCATCGAGAAGCGGTCGGCCTGGGCCTTCTTGTCGCCGAAGGTCAGTTCCGAGATGGCGTCGTACACCTGCTCGGGGTTCGGCAGGAACTCGATCCGGTTCAGCGCCTGGATCTGCCCCGCCGACTCCACGACCAGGGTGCCGTAGCCGAACATCCGGCCCAGCACCGTTCGCTCGTAGGTGAGGTCGGTGACCTTCGTGATCGGCATCATCGCCACCTTGGTCTCGAAGACCCCGGAGGAGATCATGAACCGCTTGTCGGTCACCACGATCCGCTCGACCCACCACTCCATCACGAAGTAGGCCAGCCTGAGCAGCACGAACAGCGCGGCGTACCAGAGGACGTTCTGGACGATCCCCGCGTTGTCGGGCAGCAGGTACGAGATCATCATCGCGCCGGCCAGCAGAGCGGCCGCCTCGAGGATGTCCCAGAGGAGGCTGCTCCAGTGCCTGCGCACCCTGATGACCCGACGCTCGGTACCCAGCAGGTACTCATCGGGGTCTCTCGGAGCGAACACGGCCTACCGCCTCTCGCCGTCGGAGGGAGCCGGGCGACTCAGAACAATTGTTTCACGAAGGTGATGAGCGCCTCAGCTGCTCCTCGAAGCGTGGCCAGGATGTTCTGCACCAGCTGAGCCGCTTGCTGTGGCTCGGCGATGAGGAAGAACAGCACCAAGCCGACCCCTGCGAAGGTGAGAATCTTCTTCAGATTCACGGTGATCAACCCCATCCGCTACCCGCACCCTGTTGGCGCCAGTGAAAACCGTTGTACCGCACTCGGCGACACGTTGGCTGATTTGTACCGCACATGGGTCAGTGCGGTGCACCACCGATCCGGTACCGCTACGTTGAGTCATCGTGACGCGGAGCGTTCAGCCAAGGATCCGGTGCGTTGGTGGGATCGTTTTTGACACCAACGGGCGACTACTGCTCGTGCGAAGGCTCAATCCCCCAGGTGAGGGACTGTGGTCGGTCCCCGGCGGCCGGGTGGAGCCCGGCGAGGCCGATGACGAGGCCGTCAGGCGCGAACTGGTCGAGGAGACGGGACTCTGCGTCACCGTCGGCCGGTTGGTGGGTACCGTCACCCGTCCGGCTACCAGCGGTGTCTACGAGATCCACGACTACCTCTGCCAGGTCGAATCCGGCGTGCTCCGAGCGGGGGACGACGCATCGGATGCACGGTGGTGCACGACTGCGATCTTGACCACACTTCGGGAGGCCGGTCAGCTCTCCGAGGGGCTCTACACCGCCCTTGACGAGTGGGGACAGCTCCCGCGGAGCTGACCGACTTCAACCGATCGGGTTCGGGTTCCTCCCAGGATGTGGGAGCGCATCACGCCAGCCAGACGAGCCGCTGACCGTGCAGCCCGGTCTTCGCCAGGACGGACACCGCGGGCGGTGCGCCAGTGCCGTCCCAGTGCGCCGTGCCGAGCACGCCGAACGCCGGTTCGCCGTCCCCCGGCCTCAGGTCGTCGCGGCCCGGCAGGACGTGCGCGAGCCCGGCCGCGTAGGCCTCGTGGCTGACCCACCACACCGGGCGGCCGAGGTCGCCGAGCGCGGCCACGAACTCCTTCCTCCTGCCCTCCGTGAGGTACGGCATGAGGGTGCTGGTGATGACCACGAGGGGCAGCTCCGCGGGCACCAGGGCGGCGGCCTCGGCGAGGTCGTCGACGGCGTCGCCCGCGATGAACACCGGCGGCGCCTTGGCCTGGACCTTGGCGGCGACCCCGAAGTACCGGAGCCGCTCGGGCTGGTCGGCCCAGATGCAGGCCTCCAACCACGCGTAGGCGTCCTCGTCGGTCAGGTCGACGGGTGCGCGGTCCAGACCGACCTTCGCGGCGACCTTGACCGTCTTGGGCAGCTTCGGCAGCTCCACGCCGGGAGCGGCCTCCAGCGCGCAGTGCAGCCCGAGGAGCGCCTTGGGCGGTCCGCTGACGAGCTGCCCGGCCTGCTGGGTCTGGTAGCGGTAGCCGTACTGGTCGACCCCGAGCAGCAGCCCGGCGCTCGTGCCGACCTCCAGCAGGCCCAGCGGTGAACCGGCCTGCTTCGCCACTGCGGCGACCGCGGGGAACAGCAGCGCGGCCCGGCGGACCTCGTTGGTCTGGGTGGTGCGGGTCGTGACGAGCGCGCGCACCTTGTCCGCGCGCTGGAGCACGAAGTCGCGGAACAGCGGCCACGTGCGCTCGTCGGCGCCGTACGTGCCGCCGAGCGACGGGTAGTAGTTCGACAGCTCGTGGAAGGGCTCGGCCTGCAACAGCCGGTGGGCCGCCGCGAGGAGGAGGGTCGGGTGCCCGAACTCCTCCGGCGCGGCGGCCAGGAGACCGGCGACCTCCGGATCGTCGGCGGCCTTGAGCGCCAAGTGCTCGTAGAGGGGGGAGACGCCGGCGGCCTCCACCTCCGCGAACCGCAGCAGGCTGCTCCGCACCAGTTCCAGAGAGGTCACGTCACTCCTTCGGTTCAGGCCTACCGGGCTGCTCGCCGCCGCGGCTCACGCCGTAGGACTCCTTCGGCACCATGACCTTGCGCCGGAACACGCAGACGACCGTGCCGTCCTGCTTGTACCCGCGGGTCTCCACGTACACGATGCCCCGGTCGTCCTTCGACTTCGACGGAGTCTTGTCGAGCACCTCGGTCTCACCGTAGATGGTGTCGCCGTGGAAGGTCGGCTTGATGTGCTTGAGGGACTCGACTTCCAGGTTCGCGATCGCCTTGCCCGAGACGTCCGGTACGGACATGCCGAGCAGCAGCGAGTACACGTAGTTGCCGACCACGACGTTCTTGCCGAAGTCGGTGGTCTCCGCCGCGTAGTGCGCGTCCATGTGCAGCGGGTGGTGGTTCATCGTGAGCAGGCAGAACAGGTGGTCGTCGTACTCCGTGACCGTCTTGCCAGGCCAGTGCTTGTAGACCGCGCCGACCTCGAACTCCTCGTAGTAACGACCGAACTGCACCGCACGCCTCCGTTGGTGTGTGATCCGAATTCCCGAAGACCGGGGGGACAGTAGAAACACCAAGGGAGTACCCTCGGCAACTGGTCTGTGAGCGAATCCACCGCTCGTGGCCGTCGACCCTTGGAGGTGAGGACGCACTCATGAGCAAAGACCCCCATCCTGCGAGTACCACCCGCGTCCTCATCGGTTGGGTCCACCTCTAGCGGTCGGCCCTGCGGTACCGATCGGGACGCTCCGGTGTCGGAGCCCCTTTCCCAGCAAGTCAGCGAGGCTCCGGCGCGTCGTCAGCTCGTTCACGACGTGTGCCTGGAGGACCAATGCGCAACCTGCCCTCGTTGGGCGGCCTGAGAGGCCGTGCGCCCCGGCGTGCCCCCGCTCCCCTGATCCCGATCCCCGTGCCGCTGTCGGCGTACGTCGTGGACTGCGCGGTGTACGTCGACGGCAAGCGCTTGCCGGGGCGCTGGACGCACACCGCGGCCGTGGACGAGGTCCGCAAGCGCGGTGACGGCTTCGTGTGGATCGGCCTGCACGAGCCGGACGAGGAGCAGATCCAGGGCGTCGCCGAGACCTTCGGGCTGCACGAGCTGGCCGTGGAGGACGCGGTGCACGCGCACCAGCGGCCGAAGCTGGAGCGGTACGACAACACGCTGTTCATGGTCCTCAAGACCGTGAAGTACGTGCAGAACGCGTCACCGGACACCGCGAACGAGATCGTCGAGAGCGGCGAGATCATGGTGTTCCTCGGGCGCGACTTCGTCGTGACGGTGCGGCACGGCAACCACTCGGGCCTCAGCGTCGTCCGGCAGGACCTGGAGAACGACGCCGAGAAGCTCAAGGTCGGTCCGGCCGCGGTGCTGTACTCGATCTCGGACCACGTCGTGGACAACTACCTCGACGTGACGTCCCGGATCGAGGACGACATCGACCAGATGGAGGCGATGGTGTTCGCGCCGCGCAGCCGGGTCAGCGCGGACCAGATCTACCTGATGAAGCGCGAGGTGCTGGAACTGCGGCGCGCGGTCATGCCGCTCGCGATCCCGTTGCGGCGCTTGGCGGAGGGCTACACGCCGCTGATCCCGGAGCAGGTGCGGTCGTACTTCCGCGACGTGGACGACCACCTCATCGAGGTGTCGGAGCGGGTCACCAACTTCGACGAGCTGCTCACCACGCTCGTCGACGCGACGCTGGCGAAGATCACCCTCCAGCAGAACTCGGACATGCGGAAGATCTCCGCGTGGGTCGCGATCATCTCGGTGCCGACGATGGTCGTCGGTGTCTACGGGATGAACTTCGAGAACATGCCCGAACTCAAGTGGAAGTACGGCTACCCGCTGGTGATCTCCGCGGTCATCGTCGCGTGCCTCATCCTCTACCGAATATTTCGTCGGAACCGCTGGCTCTAGTCCCCCAGTCCCCACCCGACCCGACGGGATGTCCCACCATGACCAGGATCCTCTCGAACCCCCGCTTCTGGGTGCTCGCCTTCCTCATGAGCTGGCTGACGATGATCACCGTGATCATCGCCCAGCAGCCCTGATCCCCACCTACACCCAGTCCTGCCGGTCCCAGGTGAACGGGACCCCGTGGCCACGGCCGTTGCCCAGGCGCAGCGACACGCCATCGGGCCAGGTCTTCAGCAGCAGGTGGAACTCGTAGCCGGTGTGCGTGCGTCGGGGCTCGTACACCAGCAGCGCCAACGGGGCTTCCGGGGTCGCGCGCGCGACGGCGTCAGCCAGGATCGCGCGGCCCTCGGCCCTGTCGGCGGGCGAGACGTACTGCCACACCACGGAGTGCCAGACCACGGTCAGCACGTCCGGCGCGCGGTCGGCCAGCCGGTGCGCGAGCCACTCCGCGCCGGTCGTGCGCCGCACGGGCGCCGGGTCGAGCGCGGCGAGTTCCAGCGCGGACTGCAACCGTTCCCACCGGTCGAGCTGGTCGGCCCACACGAACGACGACAGCGTCAGCCGTCCGTCCTCCGTGGACACGTCGATCGGGTTGAGGTCGCAGCCCTCCCGTTCGACGATCCGCAACGGCGCGGCCAGGTCCACGCCCGGCCGCCCGGTCCACCGGGGGTCGAGTTCGAACGGGCTGTCCGGGTCGCCGACGACCTCGGCGGCGCCGAGCCGGTACGCGATGCGGTCCGGGTGCAGGTTCAGGCCCGCGCTGGCGCCAATCTCCAGCAGCCGGACCGGGAACGGCGCCGACCGGCCCGCGGCCTCGGCGGCGGCGTGCGCGGCGACCTGGAGGCCGCCGAACAGCGGCGCGCTGCGGCCCGGCTCGTTGGTCTGCACGACCGTCGCCCCGATCCGCGCCCGCAGCTCGTCGGCGTACACGTGCAGCACCGGCAGCACGGCGTCCCACAGCGTCTTCAGGTGCGGGCTGCCGCCGACCGTCGGGTAGTGCTTGGCCAGGCCGGGAGCCCGGCCCTCCAGCACCAGCCGGTGCAGCGCGCCCGCGAACCGCAGGGCGGGCATCGTGCCCTTGCGCTCACGCTCGTGCCCCGCCATCACGCGGGTGGTGGCACCACCCGCGCGCAGGTCGGCCGCGGCGCTCAGGAGCAGGGACTCGGTGAGGGGACTTGACCCCTCGCAGCTCTTGGCCGCGTCGGTGAAAAGCTGGGCGAGCACCACCAGACGCTAACCCCGTTCCCCCCGCTCCGAGTGCCGGGACGCGCTATTTCACCCTTCCCGGCGCAACGGGGCCAGCAGTCGTCGCACGGCGTTGCGGAGGTCCTCGCGGGCCAGCGGGTTCGCGCTGACCCACTCGCCGTCCTGCGACACCTTGTAGCGCCCGCGCGGGGTGTCCAGCCAGGACAGCTCGGCGCCGAAGCGGACGTCCTCGCGGTCCTCGCCGTGCAGCCCGTTCGGCTTGGTGGCGCCGAGCTGGCCCTGGCCGAGCACGGGTTGCAGGTGCGCGATCATCCGGCGCAGCACGCGCTCGTCGACGCCGTTGTGCTCCAGCAGGTCCGGCAGTTCGGCCTCGCGGAACGCCTCGCCGTCCTCGATCCGCCTCGCCATCTCGGACTCGGCGGCCCGCAGCGCCCGCAGCGGCACGCTGATCGGGCTGGACCCGGCCTGCTCCACCTCCGGGATCAGCCGGACCAGCGCGTCCACCGCGCGGTCGATCGGCATCGACCGCAGCCGGACGACCTCGTCCTCCTCGTCGGAGCGCTGAACGGCCAGCAGCGCCGTGTGCCCGTCGACCATGGCCACGGCTCGGGTGGTCGACTTCTCGTCCACGACGACGACGTCCAGGGCACCGCCCCGGTCGCGCAGCAGCCGCACGAACTCCTCGGCCGGCCCGAGCGGGCCGCCCTCGTTCGCCAGGCCGCGGGCTTCGAGCGTTTGCAGGGCCGCCTGGAACACGACCGACCGCTCCAGCTCGGTCGTGCCGCTGGACGGGACCTCCAGCGGGAACGGGGGCTCGACCTCGGCGTACGTGCAGAGGAGGTCGACCTCGTAG